>DAIOEG010000296.1:0-3535 GCA_036746415.1 Phycisphaera sp.
GTCGGGGTGCGCGGTGTTGGGGGCGCTCGTCCACATCTTGGAGCGGGTCATGAGCTCGACGTGGACCTCGAGGCCGACAACGAGGCGGGTGGTCAGGCCGTGCGGCTTACCGGGGTCTGGGTAGGGCATGCAAGCGATTCTATTGCAGGGCGTTTCATTGTGATGGCGACACCGCAGCATCGGCTGCAAACGCGAGCTCCAGAAGCTGGATCAGGTCGTTTTCCTGTTCTGGCACGGGGTAGGCCTTGCCCGCGAGGAGCAGGCGTGGGACGCCCCGGCCCAGGAGGTCGAACACGTCGGTGTTGCGTCGCAAAGCGCGCACGAGGCGCGCGTCGCGTGTGGCTGCGTCCAGCGCATCAACGCCCACCAACTGCTCGGCAACCGCGCGGGCCTGTGCCAACGCCGGCCGGGCCGTGGCATCGTGAAACAAGAACGCATCGAACGCGGACGACTGCGACGCATCCGCGACCCACACCGCGAGCTGAAGCGTGACCAACGCGCAGGAGTCCTCGAAGCCCGGCGGTGTGCGCGACATGTGCGGGTTGCACCGGTCGCTGAACGGGACGGGCAACAACGCCACCGCAAGACGATCTTCGAACCGCTCAATCGCACGCAGCAAATGCGGATGTGTCGATCGGCAATGCGGACACAACGGGTCGTACAACACGCCGATGAGCAGCGGCGCATCCGCACGGCCAAGCAGCGGGTAATCCTCGGCCCGCAGGTCGGTGAAGCCCGCGAACGGCAACGGTTCAACCGCACGCTGCGACTGCGTCAGTTGCACCGCGATGAACACGCCCGCCAGCGCACCCGCGCATAACATCGGCACAAGCGCTTCGCGCATCGCAACCGTGATGTCCGG
This sequence comes from Phycisphaera sp., assembly GCA_036746415.1. Classification (GTDB taxonomy): domain Bacteria; phylum Planctomycetota; class Phycisphaerae; order Phycisphaerales; family Phycisphaeraceae; genus DAIOEG01. Next base: position 863 of record DAIOEG010000296.1, read on the forward strand.
TTGAACACGCATCGACAACGGAACCATCAGCAGCGCGCACGCATGCGCAGCGCAGCACCACGGGCACCACGCGCCTTCGTAGGCCTGCAGCGCGAGGAACCACACCGCCACCAGCGCTGCGGCGAACACGAGCGTGCGCATCGCACGCAGCCCAGCGCGGTTGTGTGTTGCGAGTGAGAGGACGAGGATGAGCGCGTGCGTGAGCATCGCGGGGGCGGTGATGGGGACGCCTGCGACGTGTGCCCAGTGGGATTGGAGGGCTTGTGCGCAGCCGGCGTCGGCGGCGCAGCCGGGCGCGGTGGTGTGTGTGTTGCCGGTGTACCAGAGCGTGGCGCTGATGATCCACGCGGCGAGTGCGAGCAGTCGGATCAGTGTGAGCGCGGGGCGTGTGCGTGTGTGGCTCACGCTGTTACTCGCGGGTGCTTGGGTCTTGTGGCTTGGCGCGTTGGACGACGAGTGTGCCCGCGACGTAGTCGCCCAGGCGTTGCTGCCAGGGGCTGAGGAGCATGAGGATCAGGAGCAGCCAGGCGACCATGTCGATGGTTTTGAGGAGGCATCTCAGGAGTGTTTGCCATGGGCTTGGCGTGTGGCCGACGAGGTTGACGACGCGCAGGCCGAACATGGCTTTGCCCAGCGAGCGTGACGTGAGCGTCTCGGAGATTGCCGTGTGCGCGACGGTGACGGCGATGACAAGCAGCGGCGGCCAGATCGCTTCGATGCCGGCGCTTTGCCCGAACCCCGGCCAGAGCTGCATGACCTCGCCGGGCGTCAGGCCGTAGGTGAACATGACGACGATGAAGCCCGGCAGCGCATCCATGAAGCCGGCCATCGCGCGCAGCGACATCGGCGCTGGCTGCATGTCGGCGGGCAGGCGCGGCTCGCGCTGGCGCGGGTCACGCCGCCAGAAGAGGAGGATGAGCACGGCGGCAGCAACTAAAACGGCGAGGTAGACAAGGTCATTGGGGCTTTGCTGCGAGGCCGGCTCGCGTCGCACCGGCAGCGTGAGCACCGGGCCGGCCTCGTCGCCGTTGATCGGCAGGGGCCTGAGCGACACAGGCGATGCTGATGCCTCGTTGTCATCGCCTGCTGTCGATGAAGACGACGACGCAAACGCATCACTGGGCACCACCACCACGCCCACCGCACGACCCAACGGCAAGGTCCGCCCCGTCGCCCCCGGCAGCAAGACCTGCTCGACCGAACCCGCGGGCAACAACCGGCCCTGACGCATCAAATCCACCTGCACACGCAGCACCCCCGGAACCCGCGCTTGCCCCGGAACGCGCGGAAGCCCTGTGTCATCCGTCACGACCGCTTGCGTGGGTGCAGTTGCGTGGGTGCCTGCATTTTCTTGTGTGGTGCTCGGTGGTGTCGCTGCCGTGCTCTTGCCCATCTGCGTTGCCAGCCGCGCCAGCACGAGTTGACGGTCTACCGCCCAGACCTCTGCGGGCAGCTCGTTGGGCAGTTCGTAGCGCTCGACCTGCGGGCTCGCATCGCCGGCAGACCAGTCGAAGACCTTCAGCATCGGCGGCTGATCACCCGTGTCGCGCGCGATCAAAAGCGGGCCCGCCGAGCCCTCCGCACGCACCAAGACCCGCACTGACTCACGCCCCAGACCCGTTGGCCAATCCGCCGGCAACGACACACGCGACCACCCACCCCGGTCCAACACCAGCAACGCCTCACCCGCAACACCCAGCTCACCACCGGGCCTGCCACCCGATTGGTCACGCGACTCAACCCCCGGCCCCGGCCCCGGCCCCGGCTTCAACACCTCACCCGGCGTTGCCTGCACATCGACCGCCTCTGCCTGTTCCGCGTCTGCACGCCTCGACAGCACACCGGCCGGCAGGTCCAACAACAACTCCCGCTCATCCACCGCCCGTCCTGCCCCCGCCACCGTCAACGCCGGGTCCATCACCACCCCCGCCGCGCTTCCTGCGCCGGCGCCGGCCTCTCTGACCCGCACCTTCGACAACACACCCCGCTGCACTTCACGCACCAACACCCACAGCCGATCCGAATCACCCCCGAGCGCCAACGCCTCCAGACCGGCCGGCACCGCAGGCACCGCCCGCGAGTCCACCGCCCAACGCTGCGGCCCCGACGCCCGACGCACCGAAAACCGCCCCACGCGGGTCACGCCAACCGCTTCGCCTGCCCCCGCGTCCCCCGCGTCCCCCGCTTCCATTGGCTCATACAACACCCAAAGCACGTCCCCATCCACGCTCGCCACCGACCGCCCCGGACCCACCCGACCAAAAAACCGGTCCCGCAGCTGAAGCGTCGGCTGCTCGCCACGTGATAACAACGCCAAACCCCCACCACCCGCGTCAGCCGAACCATCGCCCGTCGGCACGTGCGTTAAAAACAACTCGCTCACGCCCGCCTTCTCCGCAGGCATCACCGCCCATACCCACGCCCCCCCCGAAGACCACGCGCCCCGCCCCCACGAGGATGAACCCAGGCCCCAAGGAAGGCCCTGCTCCAACGCAGGCACGACCACCGGCGGGTTCAACCGAATCAACGGCTCAATCACCGGAGGCGGGACCGCAGTCGCCGGCTCCCTCAGCTCCCCGGGATCCCGCACCGCCCCCGGCTCCTGACCCAGCGCAAGGCCCGCGCACAACGACGCGATCCAGGCGATCCAAAGGACACTCCACCACGGCCGCG
>DAIOEG010000297.1:0-3534 GCA_036746415.1 Phycisphaera sp.
GGCGGCGGCGGCGGAGCGCGCGGGGGCGATCAGGTCGCCCGAGGTGTCGTTGCCGTCGGTGGGGAGGACGACGCGCAGGGCGGTGTCGGCGTCCTGCTTGGCGGCGAGGGCGAACTCGAGGGCGCGGGCGATGTCGGTGCCGTCGCGCGGCTCGTCGAGCGTACCGGGGTCGAGTGTGTTTTTGGGGGCGGGGCGGACGCGGATAGAGGGTCGGGCGTCGAAGGTGACCAGGCCGAGCTTGTCGTCGGGGCGTCGGTCGGCGGCGGCTTTTTCCAAATACGAAAGCAGGTGTTCATCGATGCCGACGGCGGCGCTGTTGGGCGGGACTTGCCCGAAGACACGGATGGAGGCGGAGCGGTCGACGACGGCCATCACGGTCAGGTCGGTGTGGATGCGCTGGGCACGGATGCCCGCGAGCATGAGCACGAGCAGGAGCAGCACGAGCAGGCGCAGGGCGAGGGCGCAGCGGAGTCGCGTCGTGTCGAGGACTTTGAGACGGGTGATGCCCAGCCAGACGATCGGGACGCCCAGCAGCAGCAAGACAAGCAGGCCGGGATGGTCGAATGCGATGGGCAACGGTGGGTGTGTTGAGATTGATAATGCGAGAGCGCCGCGACTTATCGCGCTGATTACTCTTGCGTCGTGGTGGTTGTGTCGGTGGTGGAGGTGGTGGCGTTTGCGGGTTGTTCAGCGGGGAGGTTGCCGAAGTAGTCGCGGATGGCGCGGTGGTATCGGCGTGGGGCGCGGTCGTCGACGACGGCGCGTTCGGCGTTGACCTGTGCCTCGGTCAACGCATCGTTGAACTGGACGTTGGATTGGCCGGCCGACATGGGGCCGTACTCGTTCCAGCTGGCGATGACGGGGCCCATGCCGTCGCGCTGGTCGTTGACAGCGGTGGAGCCGGCGGTGGGCGGGCCGCTCTCCTGGCCAAGGGGGTTGCCGCCGTCGCCGGTGCCCCATTGCTGCCCGCCTTGGCCACCACCTTGGCCGGGCTGTTGGCTTTGACCTTGTCCCTGTCCTTGTCCCTGCCCTTGGCCCTGGCCTTTGCCTTGTCCTTGGGCCATGGCTTGCTGGGCTTGTTGTGCTTGCTGTTGAGCGGCACGCATCTGATTGAGTTGCTGCTGCATCTGCGACATCTGGCCGAGTTGTTGCTGGGCCTGCTGCGACCCTTGCGAGGGGCTCTGGCCGTTCTGCATCTGCTGCTGCATCTGTTGCAGGGCGTTGCTCATGGTCTGTTGCGACTGGCTGTTGTTCTGCGACTGGTTGGCCTGCTGTTGCTGCTGCTGGAGTTGTTGTGCGAGTTGCTGGGCCTGCTGGGGCGTGAGGCCTTGCTGTTGCAGTTGCTGCTGCATCTGTTGGGTGGTCGCGCCTTGCTGGGCCATCTGCTGCATCTGTTGCTGCTGCTGGGCGTTCAGGCCGGCGTTCTGCATCGCCTGCTGCGATTGTTGCTGGGCTTGCTGCGATTGTTGTTGTTGCTGCTGTGCCATCTGGCCGAGTTGCTGCGAGAGCTGGCCGAGCTGTTCTTGTGCGGCCTGCTTCTCGGCCTCCGACATCGAGCCGGCCTCGACGCTGGCGGCCAGGTCCGCGAGCGCCTGACGCGCTGCGTCAAAATCGCCGCGGCGCATCGCCTCGGTGAACGCATCGGCGGGGCCGCGCTCCTGCGTCTCCAGACGCGACATCGCCGTCGCGAGCTGGCTCGCCTGCTGCTCGGCTTGCAACGTCGATTCTTCGAGTTTGTCGGTCAGCTCCGACAGCTCTGCGGCGGCCTGTTTCTGCAGCTCGGGCGTCGAGAGGTCGCGCTGCGTGAGCGTTGCCTGAAGGTCTTTGAGCAGGTCGCCGGGGTCTTGACCGTCGGCATCCTTGGGGCGCTGCTCATCGAACGCCTTGATCTGGTTGAACGCTTTTTCAAGCTCTTCTGCGGCGGTGTCGAGCGCTTCCTCATCGGCCGCTGCTGATTGCTGGGCGGACCGCAGGCCGAACGGGTCGAACTCCGCCGGGATGAACACCGCGAGCACCGCCGCGACCGCCACCACCATCGGCAACCACCCCCACCGCATCGAGAGGCCCACGGGGAACGCGTCCTTCAATGCTGCGCCGCGCGTCGCCTCCTCGGCATCGTTCACCACCTGCTGCGCAAAAGGATGATCGGTGTGCTCGCGTGCAAACAGCGCGCTGTGCACGCGGTCCTTGAGGCCCAGGCGTTCATCGATGAGCAGCGCCAGCTCGCGCTGCGTGGGCCTGCGTGTGAGCGAGACAATCAGGGCGGTTGCGGCGGACAACCCGGCGATGATGGCGTAGCTCCACCACGGGTGCGGCCACGCCAGCGCCGGTGCAAGCACGGCCCACGCCGCGCAAAGCGTCGCACCGATCAGTAGCGCCGCACCCAGCAGCCCGAGAAACCGCTCAGCCCACCACCGTCTGCCCGCACGCTTGAGCAACCTGTCGATGGTGTTCATGGGTTCACTTTCGGTTGAGCGTGCTGCTGAGGTTGCATCTCGAAACTGCGTGTGCCGATCACGCGGATCATCATATGCCGTGGTGCGGTGGTGTTGTCGGGTGCATCGCGATTTCTGCGGGCCTGTGTTCAAGACGATGGAGCGGGCGTGTTTGTTCCACAGATGTTTGCGGTGGCGGCGGCGTCTCCGGGGTTACACTGTGTGTGCACCCAATTTTTGGAAATTGTTCATGAGCGCCAGCGGTCTATCGTCGTCCCTTCGCCGTCTTGCCACGGGCGAGACCACCGTGCCGCCCAAGGCCCAGCGGGCGGCCGGCCCTGTTGAGCCGTTGCGTGAAGCCCAGCCGACCCGGCCTGGCGCATCCAAGCCCGCGTCGCCCCGGCCCGCGCCTGTCGCTGTTGCAGCAGCGCCAACGCCGCGCAACGCTCCGCCCGCCGTGCGCAAGCCCGCGCCACGGGCTGCGTTCTCTCCACCGGCGCATCAGAAGAACCGACGCACCGCGGCGGTCGCGCTATTCATCGGCGCAACGCTCACGCTGCTGCCCGCGTTGTGGGGCGTGCTGTTTTTGATGGATGTCCCTGTCTTTGAGAAGGCGCGTCAAGACCCCGACGCCGCGTGGGCCATGGCCGTGCTGATGCTGGTTGCGTGCACGACGGTATCGGGGCTGCTATACGCGGGCGGCGCGTGGTATTGGGTGCGGAGTAGCGCGAAGCGGTAAGGGGTTGAGGGATCGGGATCGGGCGATGTGTGATTGCTGCGCGTGACATTGATTGCACCGACCGGCGAGTGAACTCGGCGGCTACGTGGGGGACACGTTGGGTGCGGTGCGTGCGTGCAGCCGGGTTTGCAGGGACCGCTGCACCGCGCGTTGCCCTGCGTATGCGTAGCGCTCGGTGAGGGTGTCGCTGAGTCTTAGTGCGCTGGCTTGGTCCCACCACAAGCGTGAGAACAGGCGCGCAAACGCGGGCGGTGGGGCGGTGACGCCGCGCCTCCGCGCGCTGTGCGCAGCACGGCGGGCGCGCTGGATGCACAGGGCCCATCGGCGGGCGACGGGGTCTTGCCGTTGCGTGCGTGCCCG
>DAIOEG010000298.1:0-3504 GCA_036746415.1 Phycisphaera sp.
CCACACCTCCGCCGGCTGCGCATCGTCTTCCTGCATCACCAGCTCAACGCTCTTACTCAGCCGATCGATCATGAACCGCAGGTCATCCGCGACCGCATCGCCCACGAGCAGCGAATCATCGCCCCAGTCCCGCCGATACCCCGTCAAGCGCGACGCCAGGAACTCCACCGGATACATTGTTTCCGCCTCGATGTCGTCGTGCAGCTGCTCGGCCCGCCGCACCGCGTCGATGCGCTTCTCCTCGCTTGCCGTCAGCAATCGGTGCAACAGCTCCGCCAGTGGTTTGCACCGAAGCGGCGGTCCCTTGTCGTCATGCATCTCGGTAGGTGGGCTCACGATATGCCTTGTCGATCAACCCGTGCAGTGCGGCAAGCTCCGCGAACCGCGCGATGCCCCGTCGCTCCGCCTCGCCCAGTCGGTACCGCAGGATGCCTCCAAGGTAACGCTTCGCCAGCTCCGCAGACCACCCGTGCTCTGCTGCGTAACGCTCGACGAGCGCATCCAGCTCCCGCATGTTGATGTCCAACCGCTCCCGCAGCACCGCAGCACTCCCGCTCAACTCTCGCCCCGGCCGACACAACCATGCCGCAAACACAAACGGCAACCCCGTCAACTCCGCCCACGCTTCGCCCAGGTCCATCTCAAACTTAAACACACCACTCGGCGGCGCAGCCGTGATCACCTTGTCGCCAATGAGAAGCACCGCCTCCACGGCCGGGTCGCTTATCGCAACGCCGTCGCGCATCGACCACGGCACCAGCTCCACCCAGCGCCCGTACACCTCACGCATGAGCACCCGCAGCAGCACCACCGATGTGTGGCTCTCCGTGTCCGCGTGGATCACCGTCAGCGTCTCGATCGGCACACGGCTGAACAGCCGAACCGTCAGCGTCGGCCCGTGACACGCGATGCAACCCGCCGTCAGGACCTCCAACTCCACCGGGCTCTTAAAGCAATCAATCACCGGGCACAGCGACACGTCCCGCGTCCCCTTGACCAGCCCTTCCAACAGCCGGGCCGGCACATCCAACTCGACGTCGATGCCCGAACGATCCACGCCGTGAATCAACGGCTTTGCGTTTAAATACGCCACGCACCCGATCCGCGTCGTGCCTTGCGATCTCTGCGTTGTACGGGCGTCTGCCATCCTCGCGGAGTATAGTTCACAGCCCTACCAATCAACGCATTTGGACCGACACGCTCGATGCCCAACACCCCTGACAAGCCGACCGCACAGGTGCTCGTCGTCGACGATGAGCAGGACCACGCCGAGGTTATGGCCGAGGCCCTGCGCCGACTCGGCCACGTCATCACCACCGTCCACGCCCTGCCCGAAGCCAAGGACGAGCTGCAGCACGGCCAGTTCGACCTCATCGTCACCGACCTGGTGATGGACAACCCCACCGACGGCCTGGAGGTCCTCCGCTCCGCACGCCTCCATCAGCCCAACGCCGAGACCATCATGGTCACTGCCCACGGCGACGTGCCCACCGCCGTCGAAGCCAGCAAGGCCGGCGCGTTTCACTTTATCGAAAAGCCCCTCGACCTCACCCTCTTCCGAGAGCTCTGCACCCGCGCCATCGAGGCCGTCTTCCTGCGCAGCCAGAACACCGACCTCCGGCGACAAGTGGATGAAACCTTCGGCTTCGAGGGCATCATCGGGAACAGCCCCCTCATCCGCGACCTCATCACACGCATGAAGCAGGTCGCCCCCTCCACCATCCCGATCCTCATCACCGGCGAATCAGGCACCGGCAAGGAACTCGTCGCGCAAGCCCTCCACAACAACAGCAAACGCGACAAACGACAGTTCGTCCCCATCAACTGCGCAGGGCTCTCAGAGTCCATCCTCGAGGACGAACTGTTTGGCCACGTCCGCGGCGCCTTCACCGGGGCCGACAAAGACCGCGAAGGACGCTTCGAGTACGCACACAACGGCACGCTCTTCCTCGACGAAGTCGGCGACATGCCCAAGCCCATGCAGGCCAAACTCCTGCGCGTGCTCGAAAGCGGCGAGGTCGTACGCCTGGGCAGCAACGAGCCAAGGCACGTCGATGTCCGCATCATCAGCGCGACCAACGCCGACCTCACCGCGAAGGTCAAAGACGGCAGCTTCCGCGAAGACCTCTACTATCGACTCGCCCGCTACGAGCTCCGCCTCCCCGCCCTGCGCACGCGCCGTGAAGACGTCCCGCTGCTGCTGCGGCATTACGCCAAACGCTACGCCGCCGAGATGGACAAGCCCGTCCCCGGTGTGGCCGAGGACGTGAACCTGGCCATGATGCAGTACGACTGGCCCGGCAATGTGCGCCAGCTCATGAGCGTCGTGCAGACCATGGTCGTCATCGCAGAAGGCGACCGCCTCGAGACCCGACACCTGCCAATGGAAGTCCGTGCTGCCGCCGAAGAGTACGCCTCCTCGCAAACCAGTGACACAGCCACCACCGCCGGCAACACGTCCCCCGCAAGCAGCGGCGCGCTCAAACTCGACCAACTCGAAAAACAAGCCATCCGCCAGGCCCTGCGCGTCTCCCAAGGCAACCGCGAACAAGCCGCCCGCATGCTCGGCATCGGCGAACGCACCCTCTACCGCAAGCTCAAAGAGTACGGCCTGAAATAAGGACGCTGTATGGTCGCCCCCATCCAAGCCATGTTGAACCTATGCCATCAGCAGAGCACCGGCCGTCACGAGACGCAGGGAAGGACGCCACTCATGATCGAAGCCGGCCTTGGGTTCTGGATCACCCCCGATAGCGAAGCGGTCCCCACCCCGCCGCGCATCTCGCACGCCGACCTCATGCGACGCATGATCGAACCCACCGACCTCAGCGACGACGACCGCGAACAGTTCCTCATCGACGTCAACGCCTTCGCCATTAGCCGTGGCTGGACCCGCGTCCGCATCTACCCCACCGAAAAAACCGTCTACGCCGACCTGGGCCAAGGCAAGCGACGCCAACACATGAGCCGACTCAACACCCTCCTTGATGAGATCGGCCTCCCCGGCCTCACCCTCAAGTACACCGACGAAGACGGCAACTACATCACACCATGAATCAGCCGCTCCAAACGCCCATCGACCACGATCGCGGCTGCGTCGCACACTCCGACGGCGATGTGGTCTTTCACGCCATGACCGACGCCCTCCTGGGCGCTCTCGCACTGGGCGACATCGGCCAACTCTTCCCCGACACCGACGAGACGTGGAAAGACGCCGACTCAACCATCTTCCTCGATGAAGCCCTCCGCCTCGTCCACACGCACAGCTACGCCGTCGTCAACGCCGACGTCACCATCATCCTCGAACGCCCCAAACTCAGGCCCCACATCGAAACCATGCGCCACCAGTTGGCCCACCGCCTGCAAGTCCCCCCCGACCGCGTGAATCTCAAAGGCAAGACCCACGAACAAGTCGATGCCCTGGGCCAGAACAACGCCATCGCATGCCACTGCGTGGTCTTGCTGCAAACCGGGCACGGAGGTGAGCAGGTCGAACCATACAGG
>DAIOEG010000299.1:0-3477 GCA_036746415.1 Phycisphaera sp.
CCCCGCACCGGCCTCGTCCTCGACCCGCGCTTCACCGACCACGACACAGGCCCCGGCCACCCCGAGCAACCCGCACGACTCCGCGCCATCGCCGACGCGCTCGAGCAACACAACCTCCTCTCAAAACTTCACCGCATCACCGGCTACGAACCCGCCACCCGCCAAATACTCCTCACGCTCCACACCCCCGACTACCTCGACCGCCTCGACGACGCCTGCGTCGCGCACCGTACCTACATCGACACGCAGGACTCCCGCATCGGCCCCGACTCCGCAGATATCGCCAAGCTCGCCGTCGGCTCGGTCCTCCACGCCGCCGACGCCATCATGCAAGGCCAGCTCACCAACGCCTTCTGCGCCGTCCGACCGCCCGGCCACCACGCCGAGGCACACCGCTCCATGGGCTTCTGCCTCTACGCCAACGTCGCGCTCGCCGCACACCACCTGCTCACCACACACCAACTCGAACGCGTCGCCATCGTCGACTTCGACGTCCACCACGGCAACGGCACGCAGCACCTCCTCGAACAACGCAGCGACGCGCTCGTCATCTCCATCCATGAAGACCCCAACACCCAATACCCACACACCGGCTTCGCCGACGAAACCGGCGTCGGCCAAGGCCGCGGCTACACCCTCAACCTCCCCATGCCCCCCGGGAGCAACGACCAAGACTACCACCACGCCTTCACCCAAAACATCGTCCCCCGACTCCTCGACTACCAGCCGCAGTTCCTCCTCCTCTCCGCCGGCTTCGACGCGCACACCCTCGACCCGCTCGGCCACATCGACCTCACCACCGCCGGCTACGCACACCTCACGCAACTCATCACCGCCGTCGCACAACAAACCTGCCACGGCCGAATCCTCAGCGTCCTCGAAGGCGGATACCACCTCCAAGCACTCGCCGACTCCACCACCGCACACGTGCAACAACTCATCCAAGCCGCCTCACGTGTTGGGCAGTGGTCTGCATGAGAGACAAATCAACCACAGCACCACGCCGACTTCAACCATACCCCCCCGAAGCCCACGCTGCGCAGCTGCGTGGGGTCGATCGACAACAATCCTCACCCCAGCAAAGACACGTCGTTGCCCATACTTCAGGGGATTGGGTCGACCATGCATCCCAGCGCTTGAACCCACGCAGCTTCGCAGCGTGGGCTACAAGAGGTGTGGATTGAGTGGCAGTTCCCACATCACTTAAGAACCATACGGCCGTAGCTTCCGCGCCGTCCCCTGATCGTCGCGATACAAGATCGCCCGGCAGGGCCCAAGCCCGTTCGCATCCGGCGAATCAATCAGCGCCGTCGAGTCGTTCGCGCTCATCTGAAACAGCAGCCGCTGGTCAAACTCGCGCAGGTCCCGCCGGTCGAACGCCTGCTCCACCGCCGCGTAGCGGTCCGCCCACACCAAGAGATGCACACCCACCGATGCGCCCTCACGCAGCAGCGTCGCCAGCAACTGATCGGGCTTCTTCACCGCCGGCTTGTCGTCGTCCATCGAGAACGAAAAGCCCGCGTCCTCGCTCTTGCGCAGCTGCCGGTACCGCTGCAACCCAAACACCACCACGAACCACGGCACACGCGACTCCGAAGCCCCGCTCAACCGCGCCTCCACCTCCGATGCAATCGTGCCAAGCGCCTCATCCGTGTCACGCATCGGCACCACCGACACGCCCTGCGGCAGCGACGACGACAGCGACTCCCAACGCCCCGCGTGCTCAGGCTCCACCGAGCCGTTGAACACCGTGAACCGCACACCCCCCGCATCAAACTGTGCCGACAACGACACAAGCGACGCGAGCAACACGCCCTGCGCATCGTTAGCACTGGGCCCCACCACCAGCGCGTGCGTCCCCGCCTGCTCCGGAAATTGCAACGCCACCGGCGGCTCGATCGCCACCGGCTCGCCCACCCACGCCAACGGCAACGTCGGCGGCACAGCCGGCGGGCCCTCACGATGCAGCGTGTTTAAAGCCGCGTTCAGCGACAGATCCGCCAACGCGTTGCCTTCAAACACGCTGCACTCGCGCACACCCTTCACAGGCCTCGCCGCGTCCAGCTCCGCGATCTGACGCAGCGCCGCGCGGTGCGCCTCATCGGGCAACCACGCCACCTGAAACAAATGGTTCCCTTCGAGAAGCCCGCCTTGATCGTTGTAAATCGCCTCGCCCGGCCGCGACAACAACCGCGCCGCCGTGTTGTCATCGCCCAAAATCATCTGGCTGTCCGCCTCGTTGCACGCCAGCGCCACACGCACCGCCATCTGACCCAGCGTCGCACGCAGCAGCGACATCGCGCCCGCCAGCGACTGCGACCCCAGCACCGCGTGCATCCCAAACGCCCGGCCCTGCCTCACCAAACGATCTAAGAGCGACGCCGCACGCTGCGCCGTCGGGTCGTCCTCCGAAAATAACTCATGAAACTCGTCGATCACCAGCAGCACGCGCGGCATCACCTCGTCAGGCCGAGCGGCCCGGTAGCCCGCAATGTTCGCCACGCCCGCCTGACGAAACAAATCTCCCCACGCATCCATCTGCTCATCGAGCTTCTCCAAGATCGACACGCCGAACTGACGGTCCGACTCCACCGCGATCGCCTTGGCGTGCGGCAGCTTGTGCGTCACATACGCCTTGAACTCCACGCCCTTCTTGAAGTCCACCAGATACAGCGACAGCTCCTCGGGTGGGTACCACAGCGCCAGGTTCGTGATGAGCGCATGCAGGAGAGAAGACTTGCCCGAGCCGGTCTTGCCGGCAACAAGCGCGTGCTGCGCCACGCCCACGCCCAGCGTGAACGCCTGGTTGCGATTCGCGCCCGACTGCCCCAGCGGCGCACTTAAAAACTCCGACGACCGACGCGTCCAACACTCCGACTTGCTCGGCGTGATCCGCTCAAACGGCACCTGCACCCGCGACGCGTCCACACTCGCTCGCCCCACCGCGTGGACCAACCTCGTCAACACCTCATCTCCCGGCGGCGGATCCGCCGTCAACCCAAACGCCGACATCACACCACCCACCATCTGCCAATGCCCCGCATGCGCATCGAACCGCAGCGTCTGACAACCACGCACCAGATCATCCACCGTCCCGTCCGCGGGCATCGGCTGACGCACATCGTGCAACACGATCGGGAACACGCCACACCGTGGCCCCGACGCCACGATGCTCTTCAACCGCGCGATCGCATCGGGCGAACACTTGTGCGGGAAGTCCGCGATCACCACAAACCGGTACGGCTCCGCCAGCTGACCCGCCTGCGCGTTGTACTCCTCGATGTTCGCAAAGTCGTTCCGCAGATACTTCTGAATCACCTGACTCATGTGGTCCGTCAGGTCCGTCAAGCGACGCTCCAGATGCGACGGCTCCGACCACACACGGTGGTCCACCAACGCCGGGTCGTAGTCAGCCAGGTGCATGAACCCCGCGAACGACTGCCCCAAACCCACCGGGTCCAGCAACGTAAACCGCAC
>DAIOEG010000300.1:0-2613 GCA_036746415.1 Phycisphaera sp.
CCAATGCGTGACTTGGCTTTGTCGCGGAGCGTGGCGATGTCGGGCACCATGCCCATGTACCAGAACAGGAACGAGACGGTCGCGTAGGTCGAGACGGCAAAGACGTCCCAGAGCAGCGGCGAGCGGAACTGCGGCCACATCGCCATCTGGTTGGGGTAGGGGAACAGCCAGAACGCCAGCCACGGCCGACCCACGTGGATGCCCGGGAAAATGCCCGCGCAGATGACCGCAAAAATCGTCATGGCCTCGGCAAAGCGGTTGATGCCGCAGCGCCAGTTCTGACGGAAGAGGAACAGGACCGCGGAGATCAGCGTGCCCGCGTGCCCGATGCCGACCCAGAAGACGAAGTTGATGATCGGGAAGGCCCACGAGTTGGGCTGGTTGTTGCCCCAGATGCCAACGCCGGTGGCGAAGAGGTAGCCGATGAGCGAGAAGAACAGGCCTGCGAGCATCACCGAGGGGATAAACATCGCCCACCACCACAAGGCCGGCTTGTTGGTGGCGACGCGGCTGACAGTGTCGGTGACGCCGGTGAAGTCCAGCCCGCCCAGCACGAGCGGCGAGCGGCGCGTGGCCTCGTCGCCGTTGTTGCGCATCGGCGGGATCGGGATGTCGTAACCAGGAGTAAGTGTTGCCATGTTGCGAAGAGTGTCGAAGGTCGGGGATCAGGTCTTGGGGGATCAGGTCTGGGTGTGATGCAGGTGCTTCAGGTGCGGGTCTTGGTCTCGGCATTGGGCCTTGAGACTCTGGACATTCGACACCGGCGGGACTTACGCTTTTTTGCCCCCGACGGGGATGGGCGTGTTGGTGACTTTGGCGAGGTACAGCGTGCGTGGCCGGCTGTTGAGCTCTTCAAGGAACCGGAACGCGCGGGGGTTCTTTTGTTGCAGCATCGAGACCGACGAGGTCGGGTCGTTGAGATCGCCAAAGACGATGGCCTGCGTCGGGCACGACTGCTGACAGGCGGTGGCGACCTCGCCCTCGCCGACGAAGGGGTACTCGGCGACGGCCTTGCCGGCGGTCTTGTCCTTGGCCCACTGGGCCTTGGCCGAGATCTTGGCCCGGGTGATCCGCTGCGTGCAGTACGTGCACTTTTCCATCACGCCACGGATCCGCACGGTCACATCCGGATTGAACATCATCCTGCGGACCTGGTCCACGGTGTTGTCCTGCTGCGTGTCGGGGATGCCCAGCCAGGGCTTGTTCTGCACGCCGCCGGCCTTGTCCTCGGGCTTCACTCGGAAGAACGAGGTCTCCAGCTTGCTGTGATAGTCGAAGTAGTTGAACCGGCGGACCTTGTAAGGGCAGTTGTTCGAGCAGTACCGCGTGCCGATGCAGCGGTTGTACACCATCGTGTTCAGGCCCTCGGTATCGTGCACCGTCGCCGCCACCGGGCACACCTGCTCGCATGGCGCATTCTCGCACTGCACACATGTCAGCGGCATGTGCACGGGGTAGAGCTCGGTGCTGCTGGTCGCCTCCGGGTCGCCCTTGTAATACGTGTCCAGACGCAGCCAGTGCATCTCGCGGGACATCATCACCTGGTCCTTGCCGACCACCGGGATGTTGTTCTCGGCCTGACAGGCCACGATGCACGCCCCGCAGCCAATGCACGAGGACATGTCGATCGTCATGCCCCACGCGTGCGGCTTGTTGAAGAACGCCGGCCCGTCGGGGTTGGGCTGTTCGTACCGCTTGCTCAGGTCTTCAGAGAACGGATCGTCGGTCACGCTGGGCGGAGCGAACAGCTGCAGCCGGACGTCGCCGTGCTTGCCATCGCCTGCAAACGAGGGGTTTTTCTTGAACGTCTCGAAATCGGTTTCTTTGATCAGGTAGCCCGAGGTCATGGGCTTGCCGATGCGCTTATCGAGGGCGTAGTCCTCGACCCAGCCCCGGCCCTGCTGCTCGCCGAGCTTTCGGGTGTCGATCAGGTGGTGCTCTGCGGTGTACGCCATGGGCGTCTTGCCGCCGCTCTTGCTCACCGTGGCCTGCGCGACCAGCTCGCCGTTGAAGATCGGGTAGACGTTGTGGCCCGCGCCCCGGCCGACGTGCCCGCAGACTTCTCGACCCCCGCCGACCTGCACAATCAGCGTGCCCACCGCTTGGCCGGGCATCAAAAACACCGGCAACTCGACCGACGCGCCTTCCACCGTGACGGTGATGTTGTCGCCGTTCTTAAGGCCCAGCGTCTTGCCATCGCTCACGCTGACCCACACCGGGTTGTCCCAGCACACCTTAGTCATCGGATCGGGCAGTTCTTGGAGCCAGCCGTTGTTCGCAAAGCGTCCATCCAGCGCTCGGCCGGCAACGAAGCGGACCTCGAAGCCGTCTTTGCTGCCGGGAGTGAGCGAAGCCACCGACTTGCCCGCTGCAGGCGACATCTGGGCCTTCTCAAAGCCGCTGCCCTCGACCACGCCGTCGTGCACGAACGACCGCCACTGCTTCTCGATATCCAGCGACACCAGCCCGGTGTTCCACGCGCCGCTGCCAGCGTCGTACGAGCCGCCCCGCACCGCGTCGGTCCACGCACGGCGGACCAAGTGGTAACCGGCCGACACCCCGTCCTCCAGCGCCAACGCCGCGACGTCGATCGCCGACTTCCCGCCCCAGAGC
>DAIOEG010000300.1:2623-3476 GCA_036746415.1 Phycisphaera sp.
GAGCGGCTCGATCATCGGTTGCTGCAGCAGCACCGTCCCGTCCCAAGCCCGACCATCGCCCCAGCACTCCAGCTCGTGCGCCATCGGCAGGTGCCAATCGCTCGCCTGCGAGGTCTCGTTGAACGACAGGCCCAGGTGCACCTTCACAGGCGATTTCGCGTACGCCTCCGCAAACTTCACGTGAGCCGGCGCATCAAACACCGGGTTGCCACCCAGCACCAGCAGCACGTCGATCTCGCCGGCCGATAGCTTCTCGCTGAGCGACTTGATCGACGACAGGTGCTTGGTTGCGTCCGGCTCGCCGGTGGTCTGGATTGTCTGGCCGAGGTTGCCAAGCGTCGCGTTGATCGCCCACACCAACGCATGGACCTCGGCGGGCTGTGATGGGCCCACGACGACGATCGACTTACCCTTGTGAGCCAACAGGTCTTTCGCCAACGCGTCAATAAAAGCTGTCTCACCGTTGAGCGAGCCGCCAAACGCGATGCCGGGGACGCCCAGCTTGGCCGCCAGCGCTTCGAGGAGCACCGCAATGGTAGAGGGCCGAACGCGCACAGACATATCCGCGCTGCTCACGGTCGGGTTGAACGACGGGGCGGCGGCGTACAGCCGGTTCATCTGCCGTTTGTCCGCGGCGTCCATCCGCCGACGGGCCTTGGCCCAGCCGCGTGCGTTGCTGGTGGCGGTGGGGTGATCGTTCAGGAAGTCCACATCGAAGGCCGCGATGACCTCTGCCGAGGCCGTGTCGTAGTGGGCACGCACCGCACGCCCGAACGCCAGCTCGCTGCCGGTGATCTCGTGATCGCGGTGCAGGGTTTGATACGTGAACCATGCGTTGTCGCCGAACTTGCGG
>DAIOEG010000301.1:0-3462 GCA_036746415.1 Phycisphaera sp.
CAGCTTGGAGAGTTCGAGCAGGTCGCCGATGAGCTCGGTCTGGTGCTTGGCGTTGGCGCCGATGCGCTCGAGCTTGTTGATCGCGTCGTCCGCGAGGTCTTCGCGGTACTTCATGAGCAGCATCTGCGACATGCCGGCGATGTTGCGCAGTGGCGCGTTGAGGTCGTGACTGATCGCCCGCAGAAACTCGTTCTTGTCCTCGGCCTCGGTCTCAAGCTTCGCGTTGGCCTGACGCACCTCGGCGGTGCGCTGTTTCACAAGGTTTTCAAGCTTCGCGTTGCTCTCGCGCAGCTGGCTGTGCGCCTGATACAACGACGACACCATCTGGTTGAACGCGCTGCACAGCTGGCCCAGGTCGTCGTTGCTGCGGATGCGGATCGGCTGGGGCCGTTGCCCGCTGATGAGGAGCCGTACCGCGTCCTGCAGGTCATCCAACGGCGAGGTCCAACGCGCGACCACCAGCGTCGCCACCGGCACAATCACCAGACACAGCAGCCCCGCAGCAAGGAGCTGCATCAGATTCAGCTTGAACAACATCCCCGACACCGAGCCGTCCCGCATGCCGATGATGAGAAACCCCTCGGTCCTGGGCGATGAGCCGGCCTGCTCCATGAAGATCGGCGAGCGATGCACCACGAGCAACCCCTGAGCCGACCGCTTGCTGACACCGCCGGACCACTGCACGTGCTCGGCTTCGATCACCGCCCGCGCCTCCTCGTCGTCCAGCGGGCTGAGCACCACCTCGTTCGCGGGCCCGCGCAGCTCGACGAACACCACGCGCGGGTCCACGATGAGCCGCGCCATCGCTTCCTTTGCCGACGCCGTCACACGCTCGCCCTCGATCGATCCCGTGAGAGCCCCGGCCATCGCCTCCGTCAGATATTGCGTCGTCTGCTGCTGCGAGAGCGTGACCCGCTCCAACGTGAGGTAGTTCATGAGCAGCGCACACAGAAACGTCGGCACGATGACGCCTGCCGTCGCCCACAGCACCAGCCGACGACGCAGCGACGCCGTCCGCAGGTTGCTCAAGAACCGCGCAGGCCGGGCCGGCCCCGGTGTCGCTGCTGCCTCTGGTGTCTGTGCTGCCACGAAAGTTGCCTCCCTCACAACATAAGTCTCGTGTCGTGCTCATCGACGTATGTGCAGCGTGTCTTGACGCGAGCGGGGTGGATCTCCCCGTTACACTGGCAGACCATGCCGTGTCACACGAACACACCGCGCTGTTTACGGACCTTGTGCCCCCGCCATACGCGCCGGGCCGTGGTGAGAGTGGGGCCGCGTGTGGGGCTTGCGCTGACCGCAGCGCTGCTCATCGGCTGCGCCAGCACCACCAGCACATCAAGCCCCTCCCCCAACGCCATCACGCTCACACAAGGTGAGGATGCCGCAGACCACGCGCTCGACACCGCCGCCAACGTCCTCCGCGACCACGGCTACCTGCTCGACCGCGTCGACCACCGCTTCGGCATCGTCACGACGCAACCCATCGACAGCCCCACCGCGCTCGAGCCCTGGCGAGCCGATAACCAGTCCACCAACCTCGCGTGGCGTTCGACGCTCAATTCACACCGGCGCATCGTCCGCGTGCAAGTCCGAGAAGCGACCCTCGCCGTCGAGGTCCAGCTCGAACAACTCCAGCAACCCGCCACCCGCGTCATCAACCGCTACGGCGGCCCCACGCAATCGTTCCGCGAAGTCCCCGCCGAGTGGAGCGAGCGCCGGCTTGAACCCGCCTACTGGCAGCCGCTTGGCAGGGACACGCTGCTCGAAGCGCGACTCCTCCGCGACATCACCGAAGCGCTCTGACACCACGCCCAAGGTTATGCCCCACAAGACGCACGGCGAACGAGAACGCGCCGCAATCACCGATACAACCCGCACGTCCCTTCACCACACCACACGAGCACACCATGCACTTCCCCATCGACCTCAAGACGTACAAGACGCTCGCGCTCGACCCCGCCAACCCCAAGCTCACCGCCGAGCAGAAGTCCGCGCTGCAGTTCAACGTCGCGCTCTGCCGTGACGCGATCACGCTCTTCACCGCCTACGCCGGCCAGCGCGGCTTGAGCGGCCACAGCGGCGGGCCGTACGACACCGTTCCTGAGGTCTGCATCGTGCTCGCGTTCATCGAACACGCCAAGAAGGGCGGCTCGCCCAAGATCATGCCCGTCCTCTGGGACGAGGCCGGCCACCGCGTCGCCACGCAATACCTCCTCGCCGTGCTCAGCGGCGACCTGCCCGCCGACAAGCTCCTGCACTACCGCGAGTTCAATCAGGCGATGCCCGGCCACCCCGAGCGCGGCCTCACGCCCGGCGTGCACTTCAGCTCCGGACGCCTCGGCCACATGTGGCCGTTCGTCAACGGCGTCGCCATGGCCAACCCCGACCACATCGTCTTCATGCTCGGCTCCGATGGCTCGCAACAAGAGGGCAACGACGCCGAGGCCGCCCGGCTCGCCGTCGCCCACCAACTCAACATCAAACTGCTCATCGATGACAACGACGTCACCATCGCAGGCCACCCCTCCGACTACATGAAGGGCTTCGACGTCGCCAAGACACTCGAAGGCCAAGGCCTCGAAGTCGCCGTCGGCCAAGGCGAAGACCTCGACGACCTCTACCGACGCATGTGCACCGCACTCCAGGTCGATGGCCCCGTCGCCGTCGTCAACAAGCGACTCATGGCCCCCGGCATGCCCGGCGTCGAGGGCTCGCCCCACGGCCACGAGGTCTTCAAGACCGACGCCGCCATCAAGTACTTCGAGCAAAAAGGCAACACCCAAGCCATCGAGCTGCTCAAGGCCGCACCCAAAGTCACCAGCAAGCCCGACTACGCCGGCAGCAGCAAGGAAACCGACTCCTGTCGAAACCTCTTCGGCACCGTCATGGTCGAGAACCTCAAGACCCTCAGCGACGAACAACGCAAGAGCACCGTCAAGGTCTTCGACTGCGACCTCGAAGGCAGCACGGGCATCGCCGCGATCGGAAAGGCGTTCCCCGAGATCTACGTCAAAGCCGGAATCATGGAACGCGGCAACTTCTCCGCCGCCGCCGGCTTCGGCTACGACAAGGACAAGCAGGGCGTCTTCGCGACCTTCAGCGCGTTCCTCGAGATGTGCGTGAGCGAGATCAGCATGGCCCGGCTCAACCAGTGCAACGTCCTCGCACACTTCTCCCACGCGGGCGTCGACGACATGGCTGACAACACCTGCCACTTCGGGATCAACAACCTCTTCTGCGACGGTGGGCTCGACAACATCCACCACAAAGACAACACCGCCGCCTACTTCTGCGGCGACCCCAACCAGTTCCGTGCGTGTGTTCGAAAGGTCTTCTTCGACAAGGGCCTGCGCTTCGTGTTCTCCAACCGGTCCAAGCTGCCGTTCCTGCTCAAGGAAGACGGCTCGAAGTTCTACGCCGATAACCACACCTTCGTTTCAGGCAAAGACGACATCATCC
>DAIOEG010000302.1:0-565 GCA_036746415.1 Phycisphaera sp.
CAGACGCTTCGCGGACTCAGCGTCGGCGTGTGGTGGGGGGTGTTGAGTTTTTAGATGCCGGCGTCGAAGGCGTTGTCGGCGAAGAACGCGGGGTCGGCCGGGGGGCGGTAGCGCAGGACGGGGGCGTCGAGTGTGACGGTGTATCCGGGGGGGACGGAGCGGGTGATGAAGACGGTGCCGCCGATGGTCGCGCCTTTGCCGATGACGGTATCCCCGCCGAGGATGATGGCCCCGCCGTAGATCGTGACGTCGTCTTCGAGGGTGGGGTGTCGCTTTCGTCCTTGCCAGCGGTTGTGTCCGCCTTTGAGGGAGAGTGCGCCGAGCGTGACGCCTTGATACATCTTGACGTTCTGGCCGATGGTCGCGGTCTCGCCGATGACGATGCCCGTGCCGTGGTCGATGAAGAAGCGCGGGCCGATGATCGCGCCGGGGTGGATGTCGATGCCGGTGTCGTTGTGCGCGGCCTCGGTCATGATGCGTGGGAGCATGGGGATGTTGAGTTTGTAGAGCTCGTGGGCGTAGCGGTAGGTGAAGATGGCGTCGAGGCCGGGGTAGCAGAAGACGG
>DAIOEG010000302.1:575-3458 GCA_036746415.1 Phycisphaera sp.
TGGCTCGACGCGGGGTCGCCGTCGAAGGCGGCCTGCACATCGGTGGCGAGCAGGTCGCGGACGGCGGGGATGCGTTCGAGGAACGCGTCGGTGAGGGCGCGGGCCTGATGGTCGCAGTCGTCGCAGTCGTCGCCCTTGCCGGGGTGGTCGCGGTTGAGGGCGTAACGCAGGGCCTGGCGGACCTCTTCGTACAGGTCGGCGTCCAGATTCGCGAGGCGGTCGGTGATGCAGGCGGTGAGGGTGTCGTCGCAGACGCGGGTGTCGTCGAAGAAGCCGGGGAAGGTGATCCGTCGGAGCTGTTCGATGATGGCGATGACGCGGGCGCGGGAGGGCAGGAAGGTGGCGTCGATGTGCTCGGTGCGGGGGTCGGAGCGGTAGCTCTCGACGAGGCGTTGCGTGAGAGGGTTGAGTTGGCCGGCGCTTGGGTCGGGCATGGGGGGAGTGTAAGGGAGTTTTGGGCAGGGCTGGGGGAGGTTGAGAAGGCCTAATCCTTCGCGGACTCAGGGTCGGCGTGGGTAGAGGTGGGGGTTGTGATGGAGAGCCGGCGGGGATGCAGAGTCGGAGGCGGATGGACTCGAACCCTCATGCGACGTGGGTGCCTCGCCGAGTCGTCCGGGCCTTCCGCTCGTAGACGGCTTGACCGTTGCGCCCGGTTCGGGCTCCCGGAGGGTTCGACAGGTTCGAGCGCATGTGTGCCTCGGACTCCGCACCCTCGACGGCTCAACTTGTCAACACGTCCATTATATCGCACGTCGCGGCCCGGGCCGACAAAACCACTCGAAAACCTGACACACCCAAACACGCCCGGGCTTCATCTCCACTTCACACGCCTCACCCGGCGTCAAGCCCCAGCAACCGGCGCGGCGCATCCTCCACCAGCGCCTTGACCGCACCCGCCCCGATGCGCTGTTCCAACAACGTCAGCCCCGCGAGCCGGCCGTCGAGCGTGTCGATGCGGTGCAGGTCCAGCGCGAGCATCGTGT
Source organism: Phycisphaera sp. (assembly GCA_036746415.1). GTDB lineage: Bacteria > Planctomycetota > Phycisphaerae > Phycisphaerales > Phycisphaeraceae > DAIOEG01. The sequence continues at coordinate 1,559 of DAIOEG010000302.1, forward strand.
AACGCTTCTCACCGAGCAATCGATCCGCGAGCGTGCGCGGCAGCTCGCCCTCGCCTCCGGTGAAGCAGCGGAGGTTGCCCTGCAGCCAGACGCCGCGGTCGAGCAGCTGCTGCACGGTCTTCATGAACTTGTCGCTGCCCGCGGTGCGTTCGGGGTGGGCGAGCAGTGGCTGGTAGCCGTTGGAGAGCAGCCAGTCGATCTGCTTGTCGGCGTACCTTGGCCACTTGGGTTCCCACAGGTCGACGAGCACGACGTTGGACTCCGCAAGCGTCGGCACGCCGAACGCCTGCATCCACGGGATCAGCTTGGGTTGCAGCCGGACCTCGCCGCCCTGCCAGAGCCGAAACGAAAGCCCCTGCGACGTGAGCTTGCCCTGCAGGAACCGCAGCCAGTCGGCGATGTTCTCGATGTTGATGTGCGGATACAGATCGGGGATCACGTGCGGCGTGCACACCGTCCCGACGTAGCCACGCTCCATGAGCGACCGCACACACGCGAAGGACTCGAACTCGTCCCGGCAACCATCGTCCAGCCCCGGCAACAGGTGCGAGTGCATATCGACACGGCCGGGCGGCAAAGGCAGCGTCGGCGTCACCGCGTTGGCAGGTGCGCCGGGCGCATCGGGCGTGTTGGGTGAGTTGTGTATCACGGCGTATCTGACGGTTGTATCGACGCAATCGCGCGGGGGCATTGGAGGTCGCGTGATGGCTGGCTCATCGCACCAGCCACTGGACCTCATGCGTGGGCACACCGAGCAGCGCGAAACGCAGCATCTGGAGCGCACACTTGGCGGAGCGGTCGCGGACGCTGTCGCGGTTGCCGATGAGCCGAGCAAGGTGGGCCGTGGTGCCAGCGGGCGTGGCCAGGCCGATGTAGACCGTGCCCACGGGCTTATCGGGTGTTCCGCCGTCGGGCCCGGCAACGCCGGTGAGAGCAACGGCGTAGTCCGCGCCGGCGCGCTGCCGCGCTTGCTCGGCCATGACGTGGGCGACCTGCGAGCTCACCGCGCCGTGCAGCTTGAGCAGCTCCATCGGCACGCCCAGCTGCGCATGCTTCATCTCGTTGCTGTACGTGACCCACCCGCCGCGGTACACGGCGCTGGATCCAGCGACATCGGTGAGCATCGCGCCGACGATCCCGCCCGTGCACGACTCTGCGGTCGCGATGGTCTTGTGGTGGCTTGCGAACAGTTCGATGACAGCGCGTTGCAGCGAGCCGTCCTCTCGGCTGAACACGAGCGGCCCGAGGATGCGTTCGACCTGCGTGAGTGTGTCGTCGAGTTGCTGCTGGGCTTGGAGCGCATCGGGGAACTCGCTGCGGACGCGGACGGAGCAGAAGCCGTTGGCGACGGTGGTGCCGACCTTGGGGTTTCGGTCGCGTTGCATGAGCGGGCCAAGGCGTTCGCTGACGTCGGACTCGCCGATGCCGAAGGTGTTGATTTTGCAGGTGAGGATGGTGTCGGAGGTGCCTGCGTGTTGTCGGATGGCCGGTTCGATGTGCTGGTCGAACATGCTGAACATCTCGCGTGGCACGCCGGGCGTGACGAAGACCTCGGCGTTGTGCAGCGTGGCGTGGATGCCCGGCGCGGTGCCGTTGGCGTTGGGGATGAGCTTGGCACCGACGGGGCACATGGCCTGCACGCGGTTTCGGCCGGGCATCGTCTTGTGACGGATACCAAAGAACGCCTCGATGGTGCGCAGCGCTTCTTCATCCAGCGCAAGCTCAACGCCCATCGCCTCGGCCAGCGCTTCACGGGTCAGGTCGTCCTCGGTCGGGCCCAGGCCGCCGGTGATCAGCACGAGCTGCGCATCGCGAGCAGCATCGGCGATGGCACGGGCGATGGCGGGCTGGTCGTCGGCGATGGTGATGTGCTTGTGCGTGAAGATGCCCAGCCGCGCGA
>DAIOEG010000303.1:0-3456 GCA_036746415.1 Phycisphaera sp.
TCCTCGCCGTAGCAAAGTCACGTCGTGTCTTTTTTCAGCGATTCCGGTGGATCAGGCAACCTCAGCGCTTCACCCCAAGCAGCTTCGTAGAGTGCGCTTCAGGCGTAAGGATGATTGGTGTGCGGCTTAAAAGGCGTCAGCGGACGATCGTGCCGTTTGCGGGGTACGGGTCGAAGGCGCGGTTGAACTCCGCGGTCCCCCATCGGAAGAGGTTGCCTTGCTCGGTCCGGGTGCCACCTTTCACCGTGGATGCATGGCCGTCGGCGTAGGTGACGTTGACTGTCGTGTCGAGGTGACGATTGAAGTCCCATTGGGTGTCCCATTCGCCCTGCCAGTCAAGTTTGTAGGCGATGCCCGAGCTTGGGTCTTCGCCCGAGTCACCGACCATGATGCGCTCCACTGGGTCTTTCATTTTTTCGAGGATCCGCCACGCGGAGGTGCGATCAAAGCTGCCGTTGTATAGGTAGCTCAGACGAGCCCTGATGTCGGGAGCGCCAGCGACGCCGGCGTTGATGTTTTCGATGAACGGGCTTTCATCTGACGGGCAGAAGTATCCGTTGGGATCGGAGTAGTACACAAGCAGGGTGCGGCTGTGGAACCACTTGGGGTCGTTGAACGCGTTGCTGGGCGCGGCGGTGTTGTTGCTGAAGACCGACGGGAACTTGCCCTTGAAGTCCTCGGCATACATCGACAGCGCGATGCCGATCTGCCGGACATTCGAGAGGCACGCCGACGACTGCGCGACCTTGCGGGCTGCGCCCAGCGCCGGCAGCAGCAGGGCGATGAGCAGGGCGATGATGGAGATGACCACGAGCAGCTCGATGAGGGTGAAGCCGGTGCGGTGAACGGATCGGTAGCACTGTGAGGGGTGTTTGGGAAACATAGATGCTCCTTGACAAGAAGAGATGCGGAACAAATACATTCAGAACAGAGAGGATCCAACCAAGTCGATTTAACGCGACACGCGTGAGGGCGAGCTTGCCGGTTGCTGTAGGTCGCGGACCGATGCACGGGTGATGAGCTGAGGTTCGATCACACGGACCTGGCGGTGAGCTTCGGGCTGCATGATGCGGCTGACGAGTAACTCGATCGAAGACTCAATCACGCCAGCGACCTGCGAGTCGACCGTGGTCAGCGGCGGGATCATGTATCGGCTTGACGCGAGGTTGTCGAAGCCCACGACGCTCAGGTCGTCCGGCACGCGCAGGCCACGCTCGGCCAGCGCACACAGGAAGCCCGACGCGAACAGGTCGTTGTGGCAGAACACGGCGGTGGGGCGGTCTTTGATCGCTGTCGCGTTCCACTGATCGACGAACCAGTGGCCCGCGTCGTAGGCGTCCTGCACGTGGCCGTCGTCCATCTGACGGTGCAGCCAGGGCGACACGATCGACAGGCCCGCGTCGGCGATGCGTCCGCAGAAGCCCGCGCGCTTGCTCTGGGTCATCGTCTCAAGGTCCGCATCGGGCACGCCCATGAGGCACAGCCGGCGGTGGCCGAGTTGCAACAGGTGGTCGGCGACGAGCTGGCCGGCGCGGTGTTCATCGACGAGGACCGAGTCGAACGGGTTGTCGGCAAAGCCGTAGGTCACGGTGGGCAACTGCCCGCGCAACAGCGTCTGGTGGCGTTCCAGGTCGGCGGTCTCGAACACCGGGCCGATGATGACGCCCTCGACCTGCTCGCCGAGCAGGCGTTCCATCTGGGCCTGCTCGTTGGCGGGGTCGCCGACGCACACCGCGAGCTGCAAGAGGTAGCCGCGCAAGCGTAGCGCCTTTTCGGTCGTGTCGGCGAAGCTCGCCCAGTAGGGGTTTGAGAAGTCGCGCGTGAGGAGCAGGCCGATGAGCCCCGACCGGCCGCGCTTCATGGTCTGCGCCGCGCGGTGCGGGGTGTAGCCAATGCGGTCGACCACTTCCTGTACTCGGCGACAGGTGTCGGGCGTGTATCGACTGGCTGCGCCGCGGTTGAGGATGTCCGACACGGTTGTGATGCCCAGGCCGACCTCGGCCGCGACCATCGACAACGTCACCCGCTTGCTCGGCCGATCATTCAACACACGCACCGCCGCAGCGCCGGCTTTCGCCTTCGCTCGGTCGCGTTGCAGGATGTTGCTGGGGGTCGGCATCGGATCGTTCCACAAAGAGGTCAAAAAAAATCAAACGTTGCTTGTGTCGCCACGCATCAGTCCGCGCTGGCCTGTGCGCCGCTGCCGGCGGGGGCGGTCACGATCGTGACTGAGTAGCCCGGCAGCGTGACGGCCTCGGCGGTCGTCGGCCAGGTTGGCGCTTCGCAGCTCTCCGACACCACCGCGTGCACCGTTGATGCGACGCCTTCGCCGGCAAGGAGCAAGGACGCATCGGCGGTGAGTGTGACGCGGTGGTCGGCTTTGGTGAGGATGAGCAGGGCGCGGCTGCCGTCGGGACGGGTGATGCCCAGCGCCTCGACCAGCTCGGGCCGGTCGGACGTGACGGCATGCATCGTGCCGACCAGCAGCGTGGGAGCGACGGCAAAGAGGTCGGCCGGTGCGCGGCGCTGGCCGTCGCTGGTGAGCAGGCCGTAGATGTTGTCTTGCACGTGCCAGACGAACGCGCCGTCGACGCCGGCCTGGGCCATGCGCTTGGCGACCATCGCTTGGAACAGCGCGCCGACGTTGGTACCCATGCGGGCATCGCGCGTCGTCCAGACCCAGCTCACGTTGTACTCGGTGAGGTATGTTGGGATGTCCCGACCCGGGGTGGCGGCACGGACCATCTCGACGGCGTCCCGGGCGTGCCCGGCGATGCGGTCGGCCGCTTCGAAGATGCTGGTGTTGGAGTCCATCGCCTCACCCGAGCCGTAGTTGTGCCAGGTGATGAAGTCGGCGTGCTGGACGGAGTGCTTGAGGAAGCTCGCGAGCCACGACGGCTTGGGCCAGGTCAGCGCGGGCCCGCCGACCTTCGCATCGGGCGCAGCGGCTTTGACGGCGATCACACATTTGTTGTAGAGCGCCCACAGCTCGGGCAGCTTGTCGACCTGTTCGTAGTGGCCTTCGCGTTCGTTGATGATCTCGTAGAGGTCGGCGGGGTGGCCGATGGATGCGAGGACGGCCGGGAGCTCGGCGCAGAGTTGGACGAACTCATCATGCTTGTCTGCGGGGAGCACCTGGCCGTCGTGCAGCCACTTGGGCCACCAGTTGATGTTGAACATGATCTGCGCATCGCCGAAGCCCACGGCCTCATCGAGGCGGGCCTTCATCTCGGCCGCATTCCAGGTGCGCGTGGCCGGGTCGGTCCAGCGGTCGGTCAGGCCCGCGTGGTGGATGCGGATCATGGAGGGGTTGACCTGCGTGACGAACTCATTGAACGCTGGCTGGCCGGAGAGCTCGGGCTTGGTGACGCTGTAGTCGTTGACGGCCCAGTGGTCGGCGGTGATGGTGCCGGTCGAGGCGGACCAGTCGACCTTGAGCGACACGGGCGATGGCGG
>DAIOEG010000304.1:0-1857 GCA_036746415.1 Phycisphaera sp.
GATGGCCAACATGAGCTGGGTCGTCCGCGACGTGTGGGCGGTGTTGAACGGCGAGCGGGCGGCGTTTCCGGCGTGATTGTTTTGCCACCGATGCACGCAGATGAACACAGTTAAGAGAAGCCCAAGCGACGCAGCTGCGCAGCGTGGTCTTCGTCGGGAATCACTGGATTTCACGTGCGCGTCGGCGTGAGGTGGTGTTTGAAGTGTGGTCTCTTATGCTGGTGCGATGCCGGAGTTGCCTGAGGTTGAGACGGTTCGGCGGACGTTGAGCGACGCGGTGGTGGGCCGGGCGGTGGAGCGCGTCGAGGTGCGTCGTGCGGATGTGGTTGTGACCGGTTCACCCGGCTGCGACACGCTCTTGTCGGGCGATGTCATCGAGCGGGTCGATCGGCACGGCAAGCAGGTAGCGGTCGTGGGGCGGAGCGGCGCGTGCGTGTGCATCCACCTTGGGATGTCGGGCAGGCTGTGTGTGGACCCCCGGCCGTTGCCGACGCATGCGCACGTGGTCTGGCAGTTCACGTCGGCGGGAGCGGAGCCGGGCCAACTCGTGTTTTCCGACGCTCGGCGGTTTGGCGGGGTGTGGTCGTTTGGCGATGTGGCGGGGCTTTGGTCAATGCGTTGGAGTCGGCTAGGGCCGGACGCGTTGCTGGCCGAGTCGGCCGGGCTGTTCGCGTCGTTTCAGCGGACCACGCGGGGGCTCAAGGCGGTGCTGCTGGACCAGTCGGTGTTGGCGGGCTTGGGGAACATCTACGTGGACGAATTGTTGTGGGCGACGCGTTGGCTTCCCGGTCGGCCGGCGTGCTCGTTGGGGCGGGCCGAGGTGGCGACGCTGGTGCGGGCGATGCGTCGCCTGCTGGGCCGAGCGGTCGAGGCCGGCGGCTCGACCCTGCGGGATTACGTCGACGCCCACGGGCAGGCAGGGGGCTTCCAGACGCTACACCGCGCCTACGGAAGGGCCGGCCAGCCGTGCCACCGCTGCCAGACCCCGATGACCACCGATCAGCTCGCCGGCCGAACGACCGTCTGGTGCCCAACATGTCAGCGATGATGCACGCCAGAGGGCGCGACTGCTAACGGACAGGGAGCGTTTAAGTCTCTTTCCTTCCTCCGTAGAGGGCCTTGGCGCATCGTGCATAACTCCCGCTGACGCGGATGTAAGAGCATCTAAAAAATGTATTTATGGTTAGGAGCGATCCGTGGGAAAAGCGCCGCGAATGCGGGAGAGCGGTTCCCGTGCGGTGTGTCGGCAGGGTCCGCTCACCGTTCGTTGGCGTCGTGGGCTGGCTGGCCTGTCGGGTGGGGGGGTGGATCGGGCAGTGCTGCGGCGCTCTTGGGGCGCGTTGTCCCGGTGGTTTGCACGCCGTTGTGGACAGGCCTGCCGACGCACACCGCCACAATGGCACCGGGCAGTCGGCAATGCTTGGCATAAACACTCACATCGCCGTGATTTGCGTTTTGGAAGCGTGGAACACCGCTTGCCTATGGTGTGAGGCCAACCACGGGAGCGAGCATGGGTGTTGCGTTTCAAGACTACTACCAGACCCTCGGCGTCGCCCGCTCGGCCACGGCCGATGAGATCAAACGCGCCTACCGCCAGCTCGCGCGCAAACACCACCCGGACGTCAACAAAGACGACCCCGACGCCGGCAAGACCTTCGGCCAGATCAGCGAGGCCTACGAAGTCCTCAGCGACCCCGACAAACGCGAGAAGTACGACCGCCTCGGCCAGCACTGGAAAGCCGGCCAACCGTTCGACCCACGCGACTTCGGCAGCAATCCAAACGCCGGCGGCGGGCGACGCGGCTTCACCTACACGCACACCTCCACCGGCGACGCAGGCGGATCGGCCGGGGACTT
>DAIOEG010000304.1:1867-3404 GCA_036746415.1 Phycisphaera sp.
GGCGGCCTACGACCAGCTCGGCAGCCAGTTCAAGCCCGGCCAGGAGTTCCGGCCGCCGCCGGGCTGGGACGCCGGCTTCGAGCACCACGAGTTCCGAGCCGACACCGGGGGCGCGGACTTCTCCGACTTCTTCGAGTCGATCTTCGGAAGCGCCGGCCATCGGTCCGCGCGCCACCAGCACCAAGACCCGTTCGCGCACGCATCCGCCGAGCAGGAACACCCGATCACCATCACGCTCGAAGAAGCGCACCGTGGCACGACGCGGGCCATGCACCTCCAGTCGCACGCCGGCTCGACCCAGCGTGTCGAGGTCCGCGTGCCCCCGGGCCTCAAGCACGGCAGCAAGCTCCGACTCCGCGACCAGGGCGTCGTCCTGCGCATTGAACTCGCGCCCCACGCTACGTTCACCGTCGATGGCTACGACCTCACCGCTGACGTGACCATCAGCCCCGCGCTCGCTGCGCTGGGCGGCACCGTCGATGCCCCCACACTCGCCGGCCCCGTGCAACTCACCGTCCCCCCCGGCACGTCCAGCCACGCACGCATGCGCCTCAAAGCCAAAGGCCTCCCCAAAGACCCGCACGCTAACCAACTCGGCGACCTCTACCTCCGCATCCACATCGCCGTCCCCAAACCACTCACCCCTGAACAACAAACGCTGTACGAGCAGCTGAGGTCGCTTGATGCGTCGACATGACGTGTCCCCACGCCCCGGGGCTTGGGGGCCTTCAGGCCCCCTGCGTTCCGGGGAGTAGGGAGTGGGTGCTAGGGAGTGGTCTGAAACTCAAATGCAGAGATTCCGACCACTCCCCAACACCGACTCCCCACTGCCCATAACCAAGACAGCGCGACAAATCGCGGCGCTACACAAACCTTCAACCCCTCAGTCTCACCCTTATGAACCTCCAACGCCTCACCACCAAGTCGCAGGAAGCGCTCCAACAAGCGCAGAACATCGCCATCGAGCGTGGTCAGCAGCAGGTCGATGCCGAGCACCTGCTGCTCGCGCTCGTCGAGCAGCCCGAGGGCCTGATCCCCCGTCTGCTCGACAAGCTGCAACGCCCCGCTCACGTCGTCGCCACCGAGCTGCGCCGTGCGCTCGACAAGCTGCCACGCGTGACATCCTCCAGTGCGCCCAACGGCATCGCCGTGACCGCTGCGCTGCAACAGCTCCTCGTCGCTGCCGAGAAGCAGGCGAAGAACCTCCGCGACGAGTACATCAGCGTCGAGCACCTCGTCCTCGCGCTGTTGGAGCAAGCCACCAGCACCGCCGCGCGCATCCTCCGTGACCTGGGCATCACCAAGGACACCTTCCTCGCCGCGCTCACCGATGTCCGGGGCAACCAGCGCGTCACCTCCGCCGACCCCGAAGCGACCTACGAAGCCCTGAATAAATACGGCAAGGACCTCGTTGAGCTCGCGCAGCAGGGCAAGCTCGACCCCGTCATCGGCCGCGACGAAGAGGTCCGCCGGACCATCCGCATCCTCTCGCGCAAGACCAAGAACAACCCCGTGCTCATCGGCGAGCCGGGCGTGG
>DAIOEG010000305.1:0-3399 GCA_036746415.1 Phycisphaera sp.
GCGAGCGAGGAGGAGAAGATGCCCTTGCCCAGGCCCGACATGACGGTGCCGAAGACGACGACATACTTGTGCCGGCCCTTGACATAGCCGGGCGGGATGAGGTGATAGAACTCGCTGTCGTGTGAGCGGTTGCCTGCGTCCTGCAGGAGGTCGGCGGTGGCGGATTGTGGGGCGGGATTGGCGTCGGCGGAGGGTGTTTTGGCGGGCTCGTTGTGCGAGTGGGGCATGTCCTACCGTAACGCGCGGGGCGGGGTGGTGGCAAGGGGGGTGGTCAGAAACTTCGTGAATCTGTTGAGTTGTGAACAATAGTGGCGCGGGTGCGCGGCGCGGCTGGGGGACTTGGCGATTGATTTTGACGCGCCTCGTCCGGTCATGTGGTCAGACGTACGCTCGTTGCTGCTTGGTGCCTTGGTGTCTAAGTGCTTGATTGCGAAGCACTGATTCACGGCTTGCGACAGCGGACCCACGTGTTCATGCCCCACTCGAACGAGCCCATCGCGCACGGCCAGTCGGCCATCGCGGTCTGCTGGAGGATCGCGCGGATCTTGCGTCGGCTGTAGCTGTCCTGATGCTCGCCGATCTCGTCGGAGCTGACGAGGTAGCACCTGCTCATGAGGTCGAGGATGGGGCCTGTCCAGCCGGCGGGCGTGGTCATGACCCACAGGCCGCCGGGTCGAAGGACGCGCGCGATCTGGTCGAGCAGCATGAGCAGGTCGTCGTGCGGGATGTGCTCGAAGACCGCGAGCATGGTCGCGGCGTGGACGGATGCGTCGTCCAGGGGGATGGGGCGTTTGGCGTGCGCCTCGTACGTGATCAGCTCGATGCGCTGTGAGGCGAGCTCTTGAGCGAGCGCGGGGCTGATCATTTTGTCGACGCCGATGCGTCGTTTGTATTGCACGCTTTGGAGGAACAGCGGGAAGCTGCCGCAGCCGACGTCGAGCAGGGTGGCGTCTTGCGAGAGGTCGCTGAGGAGCGTTGTTGCTTTGGCGGCGCGTTGTTGTGCGAGCCACAGTTCCAGCCGGCCGTGCCCGCGTGTGACGGAAGCGCCGGCCGTCGGGCGCGGCGCTGGGCCCAGGCCGGGCGTGTCTGATGGGATCGAGCCGGTGGGAGCTTCTGGCATCGGTTTAAAATAACATGGGCGGATGCACGCCCGTTCTCGCTCTTATGTTCGGCCGGCTTCGTATGACGCGGCGCGTCTGGCGCATCGTGCGGGCCCGTTGGCATTGATCCATGGGTCTAATGCGCCGCAGAGGCCCGGTGATCCGTCCCGGGCGCGGGGCACGCCGATGCGGGCGTGGTTGTGGACGTACGCGGTGTTGGTTCTGGTGTGGGCCGGGTTTTACTTGCAGCCAGCGGGCTTTGGCACCGAGTTGTTTTTCGATGATGCGGCCTCGATCATCGCCAACGAGACCGTGCAGGGCACGTGGGGCGAGGCGTGGTGGCCCAAGAAGGACAACCCCACGGCGAGTCGGCCGCTGAGCAACGCGACGCTGTGGATCAACCACCAGTGGACGCAGCTGGAGCCGTGGAGCTATCTGCTGCTCAATCGCGTGTTGCACCTGCTGACTGCGGGGCTGATCATGCAGATCGTGGCCTTGTGTCTGCTTCGGCGTGGGGGCGTGTTGTCGGGCGGGTGGGCACGGCCGATCGCTTCGGGTGTCGTGGCGCTGCTCTGGATGTTGCACCCGCTCACGACGGACATCACTGCATATGCGACACAGCGGACGGAAGTGCTGGGCGCGTTGTTCTTGATGCTGGCGTGGTGGCTGGCGATCCGTGCTTGGTGGTCGCCCGAGCCGGTGCGTTGGGTGGCGTTGTCGGTGCTGGTGGCGGTGGTGGGTGTGCTTGGAAAAGAGATCGCGGCGTTGTCGTTTGCGATGGTGCTGATGTGGGACCTGGCGTTTGGGCCGGGGCGTTGGCGGGGCATCCTGCGTCGGCGCTGGCCGGTGTATGTGGCGCTTCTGGTGGGGCCTGCGTTGACGTTGTGGTTGATCCTGCGGACGGACCCGTATCCGAAGTCGATCGGGTTTCACCACGGCATCGGTGCGTGGGAGTATCTGCTGACGCAGGGGCAGGTGATCCTGCTGTATCTTCGGCTGAGCGTTTGGCCGGCGGGCTTGTCGATGTGGCACGAAGTCCCTTGGCGTCATACGTTGTCGTCGGCCTGGCGTGAGGTGTTGCCGGTGGGTGTGCTGGTGCTGGTGTCGTTTGCGCTTTGGGTGCCGAGGCGGACGCGGTGGTTGGGGTTCGCGTTGCTGTGCGTGTTTATGCTGCTGGGGCCCACGTCGAGCGTGATCCCGATCATCACGGAGCCGGCGGCGGAGCGTCGGATGTACCTGCCGCTTGCTGCGTTGTTAGTGATTGCGGTGCTGCCGATGTTGGCGTGGCTAGCGCGTCGCCGCGCGTTGGAGGCGGGAGTGGTGTTGGCGGCGGCGTGGTCGGTGGCGTATGCGGGCGTGACGTGGCAACGCATGAGCGAGCTGCGGACCGCAGAAGACGCGTGGCTCAGTGCGCTGCACCTGTATCCGCAGAGCGGCTTCGCGGCGTCGGGCGTGGGTCAGTCGTTCTTTGAAGACACGCCGCCGAACATCGAAGTCTCCTACCGCTATTACCAAGACGCGTATCGGCTGCAGCCCAACGACTGGCGCATCGCCAGCTCGCTCGGACGCATGCTCAACCAGCTGCGGCGATGGGACGAAGCGATCCCCATCCTCAACCACAGCGCGAACATGGCCGGCGAACGCAACCCCGACGGCCTAGCCAACCTCGGCGACGCGTACCTTGCGATCAAGGACAAGGACAACGCCGTCAACGCCTTCGCCGCGCGTGTCAACATCGACCCCGAGAACGCCACGTATCTAAACGACCTGGGCGTCGCGCTCGCGCACTTCGAAGACTACGGCTTTGCCATCAGCAGCTACGAAAAAGCCCGGCAACTCGACCCCACACTCGGCATCGCCGCGCTCAACCTCGGCGATGCGCTGCTCAAGGTCGATCGGCCAGACCTGGCCGAGCCGCAGTTGTATGACGCGGTCGTGCTCATCGACGATGAAGACGTGCTCTGGGGTGCGCTCGCAAAACACGCGCTGTCACTCGCACGCACCGATCGGCTGTTCGAGGCGATCACGCAGTACCAGCGAGCGGTCGAGCTGTTCGACAAAGACCCGGAAGTCTGGAACAACTTCGGCGTGACCCTCGGCCGGGCGGGCCGGTTCGACGAAGCGCTCGCCGCGTTCGATAAGGCCATTGCGCTCGACGCGGCGTACGAAGAGCCGCGCGAGAATCAGCAGATGGTGCAACAGTTGATGCAGTCGCAGGCAACCACGACGCAGAAGTGAAGTGGAGCAATCAACGCCGTTGAGCGGACCAGCGTTGAACGAACGCGTCGTACTGCTCGGG
>DAIOEG010000306.1:0-3383 GCA_036746415.1 Phycisphaera sp.
TCGGGATCGCGGGGTTTATCGTGTCGCTGTTGAGCTGGCCGTTGCTGCTGGCGTGCGGGCTGGGGCTGGTGACGGCCCCGATCGGCGTGATCATGAGCGTGGTCGCACTGTTTATGAAAAAACGGGGCAAGGGCTTCGCGATCGCCGGCGTGGTGACGGGGCTGCTGGCGCTCGTGGTGGGTGTGGGCTTGCTTGTCGTGGGGATGACAGCAGGGGCGGGCATGGTGCAGCAAGGCGTGGCGCTGGCGTCGGGCGGCGAGTCGATCCGCAAGTTCGTCACCGACAACGGTCGGCTGCCCGACAAGGCGGAACTCGAAGGCCTCATCGGCGAGCAGTTGAAAGCATTGCCCGCGGTGCTGGGCGGGACGGAACATTTCAACCTGCCCTTTGACTACACGGTGTTGGAGGGTGGGAAGGTCAAGCTGACGTTCGCGGGGGCGGACGAGCAGCTGGGGACTGCGGATGACATGTCGCAGGAGTTGGATCTGAGTTCGGTGTTGAAGGACGCGGGCGTGGCGTTGCCGGGGGTGCCTGAGGCACCGACAGAGTTGCAAGGCGCGGAGCAGCCGTGAGGCGTGTGCGATCGACGCCGACGTTCCATGAACGTTGGCGTCTGGGGTTCCGAGGGCTTCCGAGGGCTTGCGGGGGCTTCCGGGGGCGGGGGGAGGCGGCTGGCGCAGGATGCGTTGGCATGGGAGACGCCGGTGTTTGGTCTTGTTGGTGGTTGCATCAGGGACACTGAGATATGAAGATTGAACGACGGTTTACCAAAGCGGGCCAGGACGTGTTTTCGACGCTGGAGTGGTCGAAGCGTTCGAGCAAGATCAGCAACACCGATGGCCGCATCGTGTTTGAGATGAAGGACGCCGAGGTGCCTGCGGGTTGGTCGCAGCTCGCGACCGACATCGCCGTCAGCAAGTACTTCCGCAAGGCCGGCGTGCCCGAGACGCTCGAGACGGTCAAGGAAAAAGGCGTGCCCGACTGGCTCGCGCCCAAGCAGCCGGCCCCCGGCAGCGCGACGGGCCCGGAGAAGTCCGTCCGCCAGCTCGTCGGCCGACTCGCGGGCTGCTGGACCTACTGGGGCTTCAAGCACGGCTACTTCGACGCCGAGACCGACGCCAAGGCGTTCTACGACGAGCTGTGCTACATGATGGTCCACCAGATGTGCGCGCCCAACAGCCCGCAGTGGTTCAACACCGGCCTGCACTGGGCCTACGGCATCAACGGCCCCGCCCAAGGACACCACTACGCCCACCCCGACACCGGCGAAGTCAAACTCTCCGAAGACGCCTACACGCACCCACAGCCGCACGCCTGCTTCATCCAGTCCATCAACGACGACCTCGTCAGCGACGGCGGCATCATGGACCTGTGGGTCCGCGAGGCACGCCTCTTCAAATACGGCAGCGGCACCGGCACGAACTTCTCGAACCTGCGCGGCGAGAACGAGCCGCTCTCCGGCGGCGGAAAGTCCTCAGGCCTCATGTCCTTCCTCAAGATCGGCGACCGCGCGGCTGGCGCGATCAAGTCCGGTGGGACCACCCGCCGCGCCGCCAAGATGGTCTGCCTCGACCTGGACCACCCCGACATCGAGTCGTTCATCAACTGGAAGGTCCGCGAAGAGATCAAGGTCGCTGCGCTCGTCGAAGGCATGAAGGCCATCGCCAACAAGAAGACCTCGCCCAGCGACAAAGAAACCGTCGGCCAGACCGCCGAGCGCCTCGGCCTCAAGCTCGACTACGACTTCAACGGCGAGTCTTACTACACCGTCTCCGGCCAGAACAGCAACAACTCCGTCCGCATCCCCAACAGCTTCTTCGAGGCCGTCGAGAAGGACAGCGACTGGACCCTCGTCCGACGCATCGACGGCAAGGTCGCCAAGACCCTGCCCGCCCGTGAACTGTGGGAACAGATCGGCTACGCCGCGTGGCGCTGCGCCGACCCGGGCGTCCAGTACGACACCACCATCAACGAGTGGCACACCTGCCCCGAGGCCGGCCGCATCAACGCGAGCAACCCCTGCGTCACCGCCGACACCCTCGTCAGCACCACCACGGGCTACCGCCGCATCGTCGACCTCGTCGGCCAGACCGCTGAAGTCATCGCCGGCGACGGCAAGGCCGCGTTTGTCACCAAGGTCTTCAAGACCGGCACCAAGCCCGTCTTCGAACTCAAGACCCAGAGCGGCTTCCGACTCAAGCTCACCGCCGACCACCGCGTCCACACGCAAAACCGTGGAGATGTGCCCGCGCAAGAACTCACCGTTGACGATGTGGTCAAGCTCGAGACCGTGGGCTTCGGTGACGACTTCGTGCCCGCGGGCTTTGGCGAGTTGCTCGGCGCGGCGCTGGGCGATGGGTGCGTCACGCACCAGCCGCAGCAGGACTGGCTGTTCATCACCCTAGGCGAGCACGAGACGCAGCTTGCCGAGCAGCTCCGCGCATCCATCGACGATGCCAAGCAGTGGCTCGGCTCGGGCGACCGCCGGGGCCAGCGCGCCACGGCCGTGACCGCCACGCCCACCGGCGTGCGCGTCGGCACGAGCGTGCAGCGCATCGTGGACAAGCTCGCCGACTATGCCGTGCTCGATCAGGGCTCGCATGAAAAAGCGCTGACCGACGCCGTCTGGTCGCTCGACCGAGCCAGCCAGTCGGCCCTGCTGCGTGGCCTGTTCACCGCCGACGGCAGCGTCGCTAACTACGCCAGCAAGTCGCAGTACGTCGCCCTCGACAGCACCTCGCTGCGGCTCTTGCAACAGGTCCAGCTCCTGCTGCTGGGCTTTGGCATCAAGGCCAAGCTGTACGAGAACCGCCGAGCGCTCGGCCACACCACCGCGCTGTTGCCCGATGGCAGGGGTGGCACCGCCGAGTACGCCGTCCGCCAGATGCACTCGCTGCGCATCAGCAAGGCCTCGCGCATCCTCTTCGAGCAGCACATCGGGTTCATGGCTGGCAGCGCCAAAGCCGACCAGCTGCGTTCGCTCAACGAAGGCGTCACCGCCTACCGCGAGACGCTCACCGACCGCGTCGCGTCCCTCACGCCCGTGGGTGTCGAAGACGTGTACGACCTCACCGAGCCGCGCACCAGCCACTTCGTCGCCAACGGCCTGGTGGTCCATAACTGCTCGGAGTACATGTTCCTCGACAACACCGCCTGCAACCTCGCCTCGCTCAACCTGCTCACGTTCTACAACGCGCCGAAGAAATACTTCGACGTGCAGGCCTACGAGCACGGCATCCACCTGTGGACCATGGTGCTTGAGATCAGCGTCCTCATGGCCCAGTTCCCAAGCAAGGAAATCGCCGAACGCTCGTACCGCTTCCGTACGCTGGGCCTGGGCTACGCCAACCTGGGCGCGATGCTCATGCAGGCCGGCATCCCCT
>DAIOEG010000307.1:0-3071 GCA_036746415.1 Phycisphaera sp.
CCGAGTCACAGTAAGGACACCGTGCGATCTCACTCCAGCGCCCACATCTCCACGCAGGCCGAGCAAGCCACTTCATAGACTGTGCCCATGAACGCACCGACCCCAGGAACCTCCACGGGGACCCATCAGGCCGAGCGTGTGAAGATGACCATGCGGCAGCTCCGCCGGGACGTGCGTGCGGGCAGGAAGCTGCCCATGCTCACGTGTTACGACGCGACGACGGCCCGGTGGCTCTATCACGGCGGGATCGACCTCTTGCTCGTGGGCGACACCGCCGGCTCGGTCATCCTCGGCTACGACGACACGCTGCACGCGCCGCTGCCATTCATGCTCACGATCACGGCTGCGGTGAAGCGCGGCGCGCCGGACGCGATGGTGATCGCCGACATGCCCTTTGGCTCGTATCAGGTCAGCGATGAAGAGGGCGTGCGCAACGCGCTGGCGTTCATGACGCAGGGCAACGCCGATGTGGTGAAGCTCGAGGTCGATGCGCGGTTTGTGCCGCTGGTCGAACGGCTCGACCGCGCGGGCGTGCCGGTGATGGCGCACATCGGTTGGCGGCCGCAGCGCTTCGCCACCACGGGCGTGCCACTGATCGCCGGCAAGACGCCCGAAGACATCAAGGCGATGGTGGACCTTGCCAAGCGACTGGAGCAGGGTGGCGCATCGATGCTGCTGATCGAGCAGTGCACGCCGCAGACGGCCGAGCGCGTGGTGGAAGCGGTGAAGCTGCCGGTCATCGGCTGCGGCGCGGGACCGGCGTGTCACGGCCACGTCGTCGTGCTGCACGACTGGCTGGGCTTGTCCGACCGCCAGCCCGGCTTCGTGAAACCCGCGGCCAAAGGCGGACAGGCCTTAAGCGACCTCGCGCACCGTTGGGCCGAGGTGGTGCGGAGCGGGCAATACCTCTCCGACGGCGGGCCTTACAAGCTATCTTGACCGCGTGATGATGGGTCGCGTCGTACAGAAGAATTCGTAGCCGCAGATGAACACAGATGTCGGAGACATTGAGTTTGCAAATGTGCATGTTCTGAGTCATCGGTGGATCAAGTGTGAGTACTTGCTTGTGCCTTGATTGCATCATGAAGTCGTTGTGGAGTCTGCTTGTGAGCAAGGGGGCGTAGCTCAGTGGTTAGAGCTGGGGACTCATAATCCCTCGGTCGCAGGTTCGAATCCTGCCGCCCCTATTGTTGGTTTGCTGGTTGGTGTTGTGGTTGCTTGTTGAGGTGGTTTGTGCATGGCTGACTCTGCCCCGCGGATGCGTGAGATTGTTGTGCCGATCCGGGTGCGGTATGTGGAGTGTGACCCGATGAATGTGGCGCACCACTCGGTCTATCCGGTGTGGATGGAGATTGGGCGGACCGAGTTGTTGCGGGCCCAGGGGGCGGTGTACCGGGAGTGTGAGGAGCGGGGGGTTTTCTTTGTGGTGGCGCGGATGAGTATCCGTTATCGGCGGCCGATCAAGTACGACGACCAGATCGAGGTGCATGTGGTGGGTCTGCCTTGCGCGGGGGTGAAGGTCGAGCACCGGTACGAGATACGGCGGGATGGGGAGCTGATGGCGACGGCGGAGACGACGCTGGTGTGTGTGACGGGGGAGGGGCGGGCGGTGGCGGTGCCGGAGGGGTTGTTGCCTTGAAGTTGTGAGTGAGTATGTGTGTTAGGGGGGAGTTTTTTGGGGTGTGGGATTTTGGGTGTGGGTTCCGCGCCCGCTGAAGCGGGGCGGCCTGGGGGAATTAGGGGGTGGATCGGGGGTGGGGCTTTATTGGGGGGTTAAAAATGCCGAGAGTGCTCTTGACCGGCTGCGCGGTTTGCGTGGTCGGGTCGGCCGTGGGTCTGTCACGGTCGTCGGAGGGCGAGAAGGATGTCCGTTTCGGCAATGAGTTTTGTGGTGATGGCGTTGCTGCTGCCGGCGATGGCCTGGTGTGGTTCGCGCGTGGGGCGGTTGGAAGACCGCTTGCGGCGGGGGATGATTGTTGCGGTGGTCTTCGGGCTGTTGCTGCTTTGGGCGTGGCTTTCGCGTCACCCTGCGGTGGCGGTGCGGGTGATCCCGCTGGAGGTGCTTTCGCGGCTGGAGGGGATCGGGGCTGCGCCGCTGTTCATGTTCATGATCGGGGTGGCGTGGACGATGGGCGAGCTGCGGCGTCAGCGGGCGCTGGTGATCGTCGGCGGGCTGATCGGGATGGGTTATTTTGTGCAGGGTGGGCTGTGGATGGTTCAGACGACGCCGACCGCCGCGTTTGCCGCCCCCGCCGACTCGGTCGAGCAGCGTCAGAGCCAGAATTACTCGTGTGTGCCGGCGGCGTGTTCGACGACGCTGCGGATCTACGGGATCCAGACCAACGAGAGCGAGATGGCGCGGCTGACCGAGACCCGTCCGGGGCAGGGCGCGACGCTGATCCGGGCGATGCACGGCCTGGAGCGTCGCCTGGGCGGCAGCTCGCGGCCGATGCTGGTCGAGCCGACCTACGCCGAGTTGCTGGGCGTTCAGCCGCCGTTCATGGTGCCGCTGCGTTACGAGGCGCGTCGGCTGCACATGGTGACGGTGCTGAAAGTCGAGCAGGGCCGGGTGCTGCTCGCCGACCCGGCGACGGGGATCGAGGCGCTCTCGCGACACGAGTTCGAGCGTCTGTTCCACGGCCAGGCGATCGTCTTCCACCGGCTGGACGGCTCGCCGGCGATGCCGGTGGGTGACCCCCTGGCCATGGTCCAAGAGCCCACGATCCTGCTCGCTTCTCCCCACTAGCGGTTGACATCCGCCGTGGGCGTGGCATACTTAGTTCATGCAATGCCGAAGCTATTTTAGCGGGACCTTCTGGTTTACCCGGCCCCGGGCCGTGTCAGGGATCCGCTAGACGCTGCGAGCAGCGCAGACCGATGATCCACCCTGACGCGGAAGCGGCGGGGTTTTTTTGTGACCCAACGATCCCGTATATGCCCGACCTATGATGCCATCGCCTTGAATGAGGGTGGCCCAACCGGAGATGCCAGATGATTATCGTGATGCGACGTGACGCGAGTGCCGACCAGGTCCAGGGCGTCTGCGACCTGATCACCGAGATGGGCCTTCG
>DAIOEG010000307.1:3085-3320 GCA_036746415.1 Phycisphaera sp.
CCTGGTGGTGGTGGCGGTGATCGGGGACGACCGGCTCAAGGACGGCAGCAAGCTGGAGCAGGCGGCGGGGGTGGACCGGGTGATGCGGGTGCTGTCGCCTTACAAGATGGCGGCGAAGGAGGCGGCCGGGGGCAAGCGGACGTTGGTCAAGCTGAACGAGGGCTGCGTCTTCGGAGGCAGGCAGGTGCCGGTGATCGCCGGGCCTTGCAGCGTGGAGGGGGAGCAGGAGATTTTG
>DAIOEG010000308.1:0-344 GCA_036746415.1 Phycisphaera sp.
CGTCATGGGTGGCGACTATGCCCCCGACAAGATCTTGGACGGGGCGGTGGCGTCGGCCGACCTGTTGGGCGACGGTCACACGCTCGTGCTCATCGGTGATGAGGCCGTGATCCGCGATGGTCTTGTCGAGGCCGGTCTGGGCAAGGACAAGCGTTTCGAGGTCGAGGCGACCACGCAAGTGATCGGGATGGCCGAGCCGCCGACCAAGGCGGTCCGTGAGAAGCCCGACAGCTCGATCGTCCGCATGGGCGAGCTGGGACGCAAGAAAGCCGGCGACCGTCGGTGCGAAGTCATCATCTCCGCGGGCAACACCGGCGCGTGCGTCGCGGCGGCCCAGATGTTCA
>DAIOEG010000308.1:354-3306 GCA_036746415.1 Phycisphaera sp.
CGTTCCACGGCGCCGTCGTGGTCTGCGATGTCGGAGCCAACCCCGAACCCCGCGCCTCGCACCTGCACCAGTACGGACACATGGGCGCGATCTACGCCGAGAAGATCCTCGGCGTGTCCAACCCGACCGTCGGGGTCATGAACATCGGTGGCGAAGAGGAAAAAGGCACGCCACTGGTCAAAGAAACCAACGCGCTTTGCCGCAATGACAAACACCTCAACTACGTCGGCTACGTCGAGGGCCGGGAGCTGTTCGACGGCAAGGCGCAGGTCGTTGTGACCGAGGGCTTCACCGGCAACGTCGTGCTCAAGCTGGCCGAGGGCCTGAGCTCGGGCATCTTCCGGCTGATTGCGCATGAGATTTTTGAGATCGACCCCGAGCTTGCGATGAAGTTCGAGCCGGTCGTCAAGAGCATCTACAAGAAGCACGACTACCACGAGTACGGCGGGGCGCCGCTCCTGGGTGCCAACGGCATCTGCATGATTTGCCACGGCACGAGCGAGTCGCGGACGATCGCCAACACGGTGCGCAACGCGATCGCTTACGCCGAGTCGGGCGTGAACGAGGCGATCATCGAACGTCTTGAACGGGCCGAGGCGCTCGCGGGCCCCGAGGGAGCCGGTGTATGAACCCCGGAACCTCTGGGCGTGCGGGGGCCGCGCGTCCTGCCGGGGTGCGGATCGCGGGCACGGGGGTTTGCATCCCGCCGCGCCCCCTGACCAATCAGGACATCGCCAAACGGGTGGACACGACCGACGCATGGATCCGTCAGCGGACCGGCATCCACACGCGCTACGTGGTGGACGAAGGCGTGACCGTGCGCGACCTCGCACGTGATGCACTCGCCGCAGCGATCACAGACGCGGGCATGACCGGGGCGGACCTGGACATGGTGATTGTTGCGACGATCACGCCGGAGATGACGTGCCCTTCGACCGCAGCGCGGGTCGCGGCGGAAGTCGGCGCTTCTCCAGCGGGTGCGATGGACCTGGTCGCGGCGTGCTCGGGCTTTGTGTATGCGCTGAACGTGGCCAGCGCTCTGGTGGAAACGGGCGCATACCGCACGGTGGGCGTCGTCGGGGCCGAGACGCTGAGCAAGGCCGTGAATTATGACGACCGACGAACTTGCATCCTCTTTGCGGATGGCGCTGGCGCGGCGATCGTGACAGCCAGCGACGAGGTATCGCAAGGCGTGCTGCATCAGTCCATGTCGTCCGATGGCAACCTCTGGGGCGAGTTGTATCTGCCCCGCAACAAGCAGCACCTGCCGACGAAGATCGATGAGAGCGTCGTGACCGAGCCGGGGTGGAACGGCATGTACGACACGCTTCAGATGGATGGCCGGGAGGTCTTCAAATTTGCTGTACTCAAGACTGAGCACATGATCCAAAGCTCGCTCGACGCCGCGGGCATCACCGCCGAAGATCTCAAGCTGGTCATCCCGCACCAGAGCAACAAACGCATCATGTCCACGGCCCGCGAGCGTTTCGGGCTGCCCGAAGAAAAGTTCTACATCAACATCGACCGCTTCGGCAACACCAGCGCCGCGTCGGTTCCCATCTGCCTCGATGAATGCCGTAAACAGGGCAGATTCAGCACAGGAGACCTCGTGCTGTTCATCGCGGTCGGTGGCGGCATGACGTGGGCGACGTCGCTGTGGAGGATGTGAGAGAGAGGGAGTGGGCAGTGGGTGTTGGGGAGTGGTCTGCAGGGAGTCGTCAAAGGTCGGAACGTCGGATGTCAAAGGTCAAGACATTGCAATCTTCGACCTTGGGCATTCAGACCTTCGACTTCTCAAGTATCCGACCATTCCCCAACACGACTCCCCACTCCCCCTTCACCGCCTCAGCAACTCCACTACCTTGCGATGCACTTCCAACGGCCGGGCGACCATGAGCCAGGCGGCTTCGATGCCTCCTGAGCCGGAGGTAGAGAAGGTCAGTGTGCCCAGCGCGAAGACGCGTTCGCGGATGGAGAAGACTAGCTCGGTGTGCTGGATGTGTTTGAGTGGCGCCTCGAAGACCTGCACCTGCAGGACGCCTTTGACGCGGAGGATGCGCTGGTCGGTGAGCACATAGGTGCGCGAGAGCCATTCGAGCGTCTGCCAGCCGAGCCGCAGGAGGATCGCGGCCAGCGTCATGAGCGCGATCTGCCGTGACATGTTGCCGTTATTCAGCCACTGGTCCAGCCGAACACCCACGGCCCCGATGACCGCCAGCCACGCCAGCAGCGTGAGCGGCGCAAGCACGATGTAGAGCGGGCTTGGCTTTAACAAAAGGACGATGATCTCGCCTTGCTGGAGCAATTGTCCAGGGAGCATCGCTTCGAAGCGCGGGCCGTTCACCAAGGCGTCACCGGCCGCGCCAGCTCCGGCGGCTCCCCCGGCTCCCCCGGCTCCCCCGGCTCCCCCGGTCTGCACCGATGTGGTGGCGGGGTCACGCACGCGGGCCACCCTCGATGACGTCCCGCCGAAGCACGCCGATCTCCGGCAGGTTGCGGTAGTAACCGTCGAAGTCCAGGCCGTACCCAACGACGAACTCGTCGGGGATGTCGAACGCGACATAGTCCACGGGGAACGCCATCGCCTCGGGGCGTTGCTTGCGCAGCAGCACGCAGGTCTTGAGCGACGCGGGGTTGCGTGCCCCGAGCTCTTCGACAACGAGTCGCAGCGTGTTGCCCGAGTCGAGGATGTCGTCCACCACGAGCACATGGCGCCCCGACAGGTCAGCAGGCATCCTGGTCAGCGAATGCTCGATCGACGCGCCCCGGCTGGTCGTGGCCGTGCCGGGGTACGAGCTGACCGAGATCAGGTGCAGCTGCATCCGCTGGGGCATCTGTCGCACGATGTCGGCCGCGAAGATGAACGCCCCGGTCATCACCGGCACCAGCGTCATCTCGCCGTCCGTCCAGTCCTTGCACAACTGCTCGGCCAGCTCGGCCACGCGCTCCGCG
>DAIOEG010000309.1:0-3302 GCA_036746415.1 Phycisphaera sp.
TTGTCTCAAGCCCATCCGTGTGCATCCGCGTCCATCTGCGGTTCCAAACTCTTCGCCGGGTTCCACACCGATCTAGTCGATCGACACCGGGAAGCGTTCAAACACCGTCCGCGTTGGGTCGGCCTCGCGCACGCGCTGTGCCACCTCGGCTGCCGCTGCGCCAAGGTGCCCCACGAAGTAGCCCGCCAGCGACGGGTGCCCCGCCAGCCGGTCGATCTGCTCGCGCACCGACTCGCCCGGCTCATCGCCGCCCACCGGCACGCACTGCACGAGCAGGATCCCCGCCCGGTCCGCCGCGTCGTACAGCACGTCGGTCCCGTAGTGGTCCCGCACGAGCAGCAGCGACTCGCCGTTCACCGGCAACAGGCCCCGCTCGTCCACGCGGTCCACGACGACGACATCGGTGATCTCCACGATCCGCCCGTTCACCAGCAAGCTCGGCGGGAGGTCCGCGCCGAGCACCCGCCCGCGTCGCACACTCGACAGCCCGAACGACACCGACCGCTCGTCCACTTCCTGGCCATCGACCATGAGCGTGAGCGTCATGTCGTAGAGCGGCTGCTCGCCCAGGCCCGCCGGCCACCAGCGCGCGGGCTGCACCATCTCGAAGCGGACACCGCCGGCGTGGTCTTTCAAGCGCAGGCGTACGCCGCCTTCGTCGTAGAAGCCGTCGTTGCCACGGACCTCGACGCGGACAGTGACGACCGGGTTGGGGTCATCGTCGCGCTGCGGGTGGGCACGTCGATCGGTGGCGATCCCCGGGCGTGCGGTGAAACGAGCGTCCACGACCGCCTGCTCCGCGTCCACGTATCGGACCAACGGACGCACCGAACCGAACTTCACAGGCATCACCATCGCGTGCACCTTCCAAGAGTGTTCTTCACGCAGGCCCGTTGGGTATCATCGGATGTTGATGATGCACGTGTCAATGTTTTTTCGTCGCTTGCGGTTGTTATCACTCGCCGTGCTGCTGGTTGCAGCGGGGCTGGCCAGCGATCCCGCTGACGCGCAAAAGCGTGGCGAGGCCGAGCTGCCCGACGCAGGCCCGCCGCCGACGCTGACCAAGTTCAAGAGCAAGTCCTACACCGTCCACCACAACCTGACCGACGAGCACGCCCGCCGGCTTGCCGAGCACATGGACCTGTTCTTCACGGCCTACGACAAGTTCCTCGCCAAGCTCGACGGGCGCAGCCGACCGTTTCAGAATCTTTACCTGATCAACTTCCGTGATGAGTACATCGCGCTCTTGGCGTCCAAGGGGATCGACGCCAGCGCCTCAGGCGGCATCTTCTTTCGACGCGGAGACGACCGGGGCCTGGCGACCTTCATTGGCAACCGCGACGAGGCCGACGTGCTCTCGACGCTGCAGCACGAGGGCTTCCACCAGTTCGCCGAGTTCAAGACCCACGACAACCTGCCGCTGTGGGTGAACGAGGGCCTCGCCGAATACTTCGGCGACGCGACCATCACGGACGGCAAGCTCAAGCACGGCCTGGTCCACGCGGTCCGCCTCGACAAGCTGCGCAACGCCGCCAAGCAGCAGCACACCCTGCCCTTCGACGACCTGCTCAACATCACCTCCGAGCAGTGGTGGGACCACTTGCGCACCGGGCCGACCGGCCACGCCCAGTACGACCAGAGCTGGTCGGTCGTCCACTTCCTGATCCACGCCGACAAGAAATACGAGAAGGCCTTCTCGCAGTACCTGATCCTGCTCTCGACCGGCCGGACCCACCAGACCGCCTTCGCCCGCGCCTTTGGCAGCAACGACACGACCCTCATGCAGCAGCAATACCAGCGCTTCCTTGAAGCGCTAACCCCCACCGCACAACCATGACTCTCTTCCCCCTCGCGGATGCTGAGTCGGTCCCCCGTCGAAGCGTCTGGCTCCCCCCCAACTCACTCCGAGGCGCTCAACACCTCCCGCGCCGCTTCCAGGTCCCGCATCGCGTCCCCCACGAGGTAGTACCCCGCGCCGCCGCCCGACCAGTGCAACACCGGGTGCGGCGATGACTTGTCCGCCAAGACCTCGACGTTGCCGCCGCTGCCCGCTGCCGGGGGCGTGTGTGACGCATTCTGAACCCACAGCGAGATGGTCCGCTGCCGGCTGTCCGCGTCGGTGTGCGCGTACAGGATGTGCACCGCCGACCCGCCCGGAGCGTTGCACAGCCCCGCGCCGACATAGGCATAGCCCACGCTCGACAGGTCCAGCGACGCCAGCGGGGTCGTCAGGTTCAACGCCTGCACCACCACCGCTGGCAACTGCGCCACATTGCCCCGCTCCGGGAATAGGTCCGTCATGTGCAACGCCGACACCCCCGACCCGCACCGCACGTGACGCAGCTCCATGTTCCGCACGTCGGACGACACCAACACCACCCCGGCCTCCTCCCGGTTCGCTTCCAGATACACCCCCGACGCCGCCACAAACAACGCCGCCGCCGCCGCCAACGGCAACCACCGCAGCAACACCCGAAACACCCCATCCTCCTCCACCGCCTCTGACCGCAACACCGACGCTGAAGCCCGCCTCGGGCCCCGAGCGTCTGGCTTTCCACCCCCCCACGCCGACGCTGAGACGGCTTCCGTCGAAGCGTCTGGCTCCCCCCCGCAACACGCCTCCGCGATCCCCTCCAACCGCTTCTTCAACTCCTCCGGGCACCGCAGCGTCACCTCGCAGTCCATGCAACCCGCCATCAACTTCCGCAACTGCTGCTGATACTCCACCCTCTTCACCGTCGTCGGCTCGTCCAACGCCTTCTTCAAAAGCGCACAGCACTCCTCCGCCGGCAACTCGCCGTCGGCAAACGCCGCAACCTTCTCCCACAACCTGTCCGCTTGCTCGCTCATGTGAACCCTACCAACAACATTCAATCACAGTCCCCATACGCCGACGCTGAGCCCCGCCGCGGGGCGAAGCGTCTGGCTCTCTCATCCACTAACTCATTTCCGTAACATTTTATTCTCTATCGACCGATCCGGACGTTTTGCCGTTCGATCCCGATCCATTCCGCGCCGCGATCCCGTGCTCCGACGCCAGCCCCGCCAGCTTCTCGCTCAAAATACCCCGCGCCCGGTACAGCCGGCTCATCACCGTCCCAAGCGCCACGCCCAGCACGTCCGCGATCTCCCGGTACTTCAACCCCTCAACCGCCCACAAAAGCAGCACCTCCCGGTAGTGCTCGGGTAGCTCGGCCACCGCCTGCTTCAACCGATCGTCCACCGTCTCCCAGTCCAGCGACGCCAGGTCCCACGCCGGCGGGTCCACGTCGTAGATCACGTGGGCCCGGTCCTCGAGCGCC
>DAIOEG010000310.1:0-3268 GCA_036746415.1 Phycisphaera sp.
GGCGGTTGGGGCTGGCGGGGAGCCAGACCCTTCGGGCGAGGCGCCCTCAGGGTCAGCGTGAGGGGGTGTGGGTATGGGTGTGGGGGTGGGGGCTTGGGTGGTGGTGGTTTCGATGGTGGCGGGGATGTCGAGAACGGCCAGGGCGGTGACGTCGGGGATGCGGCCGATGATGAGCGCGGGGGGCGCGGGCTGGGGCTCTGGGGCGCCGAAGGGGTCGTTGGTGAGGGCGATGGCGATGGCGATGGGGGTGTCGGTGTCTGTGTCGGTGGGGTTGGGGGTTGAGAGGGGAGAGCCAGACCCTTCGGGCGAGGCGCCTTCAGGGTCGGCGTGGGTGGGTTGTGGTGATGGTGGTGATGGTGGCGTTGTGGGTGGTTCGATGGTCAGCGTTGGAGGCGAGCGGAAGGCGAGCGGCGGGTTGGCTTGCGCTTCGGCGGGGGTGTTGGTGGTGTCGGGGCCCAGGCGTGTCCAAAGGGACAGCGCGAGCAGTGCGAGGGCGAGGCCGATTGCGATCTTGTAGCTGATCGTCACAACAAGTCCTTTTGTGGATGTGCCGGGCGCGGGGCTGGTGGGGTGGCGCTGGGCGGGCCGTCCGTGTGTCCTGTGCGTTGGGTCTCAACCACAACGCGTCGCTTCGGGGTGTGCAGCGTGCGTTGTTATCGGCATTATGCACTTGCGGGCGGATGTCGCAACGGGCCGTTGCGTTTCATTGCGGATTGGGGACATCAACGTCGTGGCTCTTGCGGCCGACGCGGTTGTCTTACACTGCGACGCGATGGCTGCGTGGTCTGTGGTGATCTGTTGTTGCGATGCGGAGCACACGCTGCCGGCGGCGATCGCGTCGGCTCGTTTTGCGGATGAAATCGTCGTCGTCGACTCGGGCTCCAAAGACCGCACGCCCGACATCGCGCGGGCGTCGGCGGATGTCTACGTCGTCGAGCCCTGGCGGGGGTATACGGGTCAGAAGCGGTTCGCGGCGTCGCTGGCGAAGCACGATTGGGTCATCGTGCTGGACTCGGACGAGGAGATCAGCGACACGCTGCGCGGGCAGATCGAGGCGTTGACCGATGAGCGGTTGGAGGGGTTGGACGTGGTGTACGTCCGGCGTCGGAACTGGGTGCTTGGCCGGGTGGTGCGGGCGTGGTGGCCGGACTGGCAGAGCCGGCTGATCCACCGCGGCCGGGTGAGCTGGCCAGAGGAAGCGTTGCACGAGTCGCGGGTGCCGTCGAGCCCCGGGCGTGTGCTTTACATGAAGGGCCATCTGGAGCACAAGCGCGTGGCTCCCGCAGACTTCGCGGACTACTTCTCGGGCAAGCGGATGGACGGTCGGCTGATGCTCGTCGCACGAGAGATGCACAGCCGGGGCAAGCGCGTCGGCTTTGCTGGGCTGTGGCTCCGGCCGTGGCTGGCGTTCTGGAAATTCTACGTGCTCAAAGCCGGCTTCATCGACGGCTCGTTCGGCCTGCTCATCGCGCAAAAGGCCTACGTCAGCACCCAGCTCAAATACGCCGCGCTGTGGAAGGTGCAGCAAGAACGCTGAGATGTGGGGACCGGGATCCAGGGATCAGGCAATCACCCTTACACGCCGACGCTGAGGGCAGCGAAGCGTCTGGCTCTTGGCGCGTAGACCCGGCGCGACAGGTCGCGGCGCTGCGCGCGCTCACTCGCCAGCGGTCCGTGTTGTTCTGCTTGACACGCATCCCCGACCCGCCGATAGTGACGATCCCTGCCGGATCCTCTTCGCACCCCGGCCCGGAGTCACGGCTGATGTCACGAATCGTTATCAAGACCGAGGGCGACAACCTCGATATCACACACGTCGAGTTCACTGACCGCAACATCCTCGAAGAATCCGCGATCCAGCAGATCGGCGACGAGGTCACCACGCTCATCGAGAGCTCGTCGAACCCCAAGATCCTGCTCGACTTCAAGAACGTTGAGCACCTCTCATCCGCTGCACTGGGCACGCTCATCACGATCAACACCAAGGTCCGCAACAAAGGTGGCCAGCTCCGCCTGACCAACATCGACAAGCAGATCTACGAGGTGTTTGTGATCACCAAGCTGAACAAGCTGTTCCAGATCATCGACACGCCCGAGAAGGCCGTGAAAAGCTTCAAGTAACACCGACACTCTCCCCGGCTCCGGGCCGGACCTCGTGGTCACGCCTGACTGCTGTGTGCATCCGGGCAGACGACAAGCGGATCGAGCATGCCGGAAGCAACGTTCCACAGCAAGCTGAGCGAAGTCCCGCCCGTGCTCAAGCGGATCATGGAGGACGCCGTCCGCGCCGAGTTCCCCGAGCCCTGCCGGTTTGCCATCCAACTCGCCCTCGATGAAGCCCTCGTCAACGCCGCGCGGCACGGCAACAAGCTCGACCCCGACAAGACCGTCCACGCCCAGTGGTCCTTCGATCACAAGGGCTTCAAGATCACCATCGAAGACCAGGGCCCCGGCTTTGACCCCGGCATGCTCCCTGACCCCACCGCCGAAGAAAACCTCGCCAGGCCCCACGGCCGGGGCGTCATGCTCATGAACGCCTACATGACCAAGGTCACCTTCAACAAGCGCGGCAACATCGTGACCCTCACCAAAGACCGCGCCTGCACCAAGCCGCAGATGGATGAGGATGGGGACGCGTGAGTCGTGAGTCAGGCCGCGCGAGTCGGGAGCGGACAGGAATGCTTGCATCGATGCCACGCAGGAATGGTTTCCGGTCCCGACTCACGAACCCCGACTCACGACTCACCACCACCCCCATGCTCCGCGACTCTGAACGCAGGTTGTTTGATACGTTCCTGGCCGGGCACATCGATCGACTGCCCGGGCACGTGGCACGCTGGCTCGACGAGGTCCCCGTGGTGGTTGAAGACGAGCCCACCGACGAGCTGCTCCGCGAGCTGGGCATGGACCCCGATGAAGATGACCTCTGTGGCCTGCACTCGGGCACCGCGCTCACCGACCGCAGCGTCGAACACTCCGGCGTCGAGCCCGACCACATCCTGCTCTTCCGCGGCCCCATCATGCGACTCGCCGGCTGGTCCCTCAGACACGACACCCCCGCCACCCGCGCTGAACTCAAACGACAGACCCGCATCACCCTCCTCCACGAGATCGGCCACCACTTCGGCCTCGACGAAGACGACCTGGCGGAGCTGGGGTACGAGTAGGGGTGGGTGTTGGGGAATGGTGTGAAGAGAGCTGTCAAAGGTCGAGATGTCGAATGTCAAAGGTCAAGACATCGCATTTTCCGACATTCGACCTTCGACCT
>DAIOEG010000311.1:0-349 GCA_036746415.1 Phycisphaera sp.
CCCTGCTGTTGATCCCGCTGCTGCTCACCGCCTGCCAGACCAACCCCGCCACCGGCAAGCGGAACCTCAACTTCCTTTCGCTCTCTGACGACATCGCCATCGGCGCGAAGATGTCCGACGAGTTCACGAACACCAACGGCGGGACCCTCGACCACGCCGCCATTAACTCCTACGTCACCACCCTTGGCAAACGACTTGCCGAGGTCTCCGAACTCCCGCAGCTCGACTGGCAGTTCACCGTGTTGGACAGCCAGCAGATCAACGCCTTCGCGCTGCCCGGCGGGCACGTCTACATGTCGCGCGGCCTGCTCGAGAAAATGACCAACGAGGCGCAGCTCGCCGGCGTCCT
>DAIOEG010000311.1:359-3260 GCA_036746415.1 Phycisphaera sp.
GTCCTGGGCCACGAGATCGGCCACGTCACCGCCCGGCACTCCTCGCAGCGCATCAGCCAGGCCATGCTCGTCCAAGGCGTCGCCGTCGGCCTGGCTATCGGCGGGGCCGCGGCCGACGAGGACTGGCTCACGTGGACCGGCGTGGGCGTCGGCGCGGGCGGCGGGATCTACCTCCTGGGCTTCTCACGCGACAACGAATCCGAAGCCGACTCCCTGGGCATCCGCTACATGAGCAAGCTCGGCTACAACCCCTACGGCCAGGTCCAGGTCATGCACATCCTCGCCGAGGCCGCCGGCAAAGAGGGCAGCAAGCTCGAAGAGTTCTTCTCCACACACCCCCTCTCCTCCACCCGCATCAACCGACTCACCGAAGAAATCCAAGCCGACTACCCCCTCGCCAACCCCGACGGCGGCGGCTCCTACGTCTTCAACGCCGAGGTCTTCGAACGCAACATCCTGAGCGTCCTCAAAACCCTCCCACCCCCCAGCGACGCCAAACAAGCCGCCGCCGACGCCCTGCAACACCAACAAACGCCCTGCAACTGCGGACACGATCACCACACCCCCCTGCTCTCCACCTCCCATCAACCCGCATCCACCTCCCTCTCACGCCAACGCTGAGCGAGTCCGCGAGTGAAGCGTCTGGTACTGGAATACAAGGGGAGTGGCGAGTGGCGAGTAGGGAGTGGTCAGACAGCATGCGAGTCTGCTGCCAACGACTCCCCACTCCCGCTGTCCCCTCGCACGCCTATCCTCTCTCCATGCCCTCCCTCCCCGCGTGGACCGACGACCAGCTGCAAAGTCCGCACACCGCTGCCGACAAGGCCGCCCGTGTGCAGCGCATGTTCTCCGCGATCGCCCCTTCTTACGACCTCAACAACCGTGTCCACTCCCTCGGCCGTGACCAGGCCTGGCGGCGCGCCGCCGTCAAAGCCGCCAACCTCCAAGGCCACGAGACCATCCTCGACGCCGCCTGCGGCACAGGCGACCTCACCCTCGCCTTCCACGACGCCCTGCTCCGCAAGCACAACCCGAAGCTTCACCCCGCGCCAAGTATCACCGGGGCCGACTTCACGAGCGACATGCTCACCCTCGCCGCCCGCAAGGCCGAGCAACGCAACATCACCTGGCTGCACGCCGACGCCCTCGCGCTCCCCCTGCCCTCCGCCAGCATCGACATCGTCAGCATCGCCTTTGGCCTGCGCAACATCACCGACCCCCCCGCCGCCCTCCGAGAGTTCGCACGCGTCCTCAAACCCAACGGCCAGCTCATCATCCTCGAGTTCATCGTCCCCCAAAACCCCCTCATGAAACTCGGCTACCGCTTCTACTGCGAATGGCTGATGCCCCGCACCGCCACCCTCTTGGCCAACGATCAAAGCGGCGCGTACAAATACCTCCCCCGATCCGTCGCCACCTTCCCCAACCAACTCGGCGTGAAACGCTGGCTCCAGGACGCCGGCTACACCCAAGTCCAATCCAAACCCCTCACCGCCGGTATCGCCTGCCTCTACACCGCCCGTATCCCCGTACACAGCCACCAACCCCTTTGACCCAACACCCCTCTCACGTTACGATCACTCTTCCGATCGACGGGCTGTAGCGCAGTTTGGTAGCGCGCTTGACTGGGGGTCAAGAGGTCGCAGGTTCAAATCCTGTCAGCCCGATTCTCTCTGGCCTGCTCCCTGATCTTTCACCCGAGTACCGGGCCATCCTGTTTTCATAAGGGGTTTGTCGCGGTGCAGGGTTAGTTCTCATCGAGGAGTGTGAGGGTTGCACCGGAGGTTCTCACCCTCATGCGGCCGGTTATGGAACAACGTCTCACCCGTGAAACCCGTGCCGCAGCACCTCGGCGTAGAAGCGGGGGTTGAGCCAGCGGTTGGGCACCTGGGCATAGGGCTTGTGGGCGGCGATGCGGGTGTGCATGAGGGCGGGGTGGGGTGCGTGGTATTTTTTGAGGTAGGGGTAGCGGTCGATGAAGCGGCCGAACTTGTTGGTCTTTCGGCGTTCTTTTTCTTCGGCGCTCAGGGTGCCCCACCAAAGCTGGTCGACCATGTCGAACTTGGTGTTGAGTTCTTGGCGGGTCTTGACCCAGCCGTAGTGGAAGACGCGGGCGTCTTGGCCGGCGTTGCTGCGGGCCCATTGGACGTGGGTGCCCAGGTGGCGTTTGTCGAGGTAGCCGTCGTTGATGCGCAGGTCGGCCGGGGTGGGGTGTAGGAGGCCGGGGCCGCAGGCGTCGCCGAAGATGGTGAGGGAGCGGTCGAGACGCATGATGCGTGCGGCCTTGTGGTACATCCACGGGTCGGTGGTCTCGTAGTCGAGCACGAAGTGCAGGTAGCGAAACAGCAGCGCCTTGACCTTCGCATCCTGGGCGTGGCGTTGCATCGCGTCAGTAGTGGCTTGCAGGTCGTCTTCGTGGATGACCTCGTCGGCCTGGATGTAGAAGCCCCAGGTGCAGCCGGTGACCTCGGCGGCGGCGAGGGCCTTGTTGGCCTCGATGGCGAGCACGGTGCCGTCGACTTGGACGGCGGGCCAGTCGGTGTCGAGGATGTCGAGGGTGCCGCCCTTCCCGCCGTTCATGGTGGAGGTGTCGATGCGTTCGATGCGCTGGCGTGTGTCGTCGTCGGACCGGCCGACGGCGAAGACGAAGCGTTGGCAGACGGGCAGGACGCTGCCCACGGCGGCCTCGACGGGGTAGTTGAGCTTCGTAAGGTTTTTTCCGAAGGAAAAGCCGCAGACCGTGGGTGATTCTGACATGTCGCTTGGCACTATACTGGGTGGTCCGGAGCAGGCGTTCGGTGAACGTCGGCTTCACGCTTCACACTTGAACAAAGACTATGCCTGCAGCCGACAACATCCGCAACTTCTGCATCATCGCCCACATCGACCACGGCAAGTCCA
>DAIOEG010000312.1:0-3258 GCA_036746415.1 Phycisphaera sp.
CAGCGACACCAAAGCATGCAAGCAGCGTTCGATCACGCTTGCGCTTCGGCACGTCACACGATGGGTCACCGCCCCGCTCCCTCACGGTCGCGGCTCGTCTTGCACACACCACAAATACGAGCCGCGACCGTGAGGGAGTGGGGCCGTGGTGCGATTCAGCGACACCAAAGCATGCAAGCAGCGTTCGATCACGCTTGCGCTTCGGCACGTCGCTCGATGGGCCACCGCCCCGCTCCCTCACGGTCGCGGCTCGTTGTTGCGTTGTTTGATTGATCACCGTCTTCGGCGGTTGCGTTTTTTCTTGCCGGGGGTGCCCGGGGATGCGGGTTGCGCGGCGGGGTTTTGGGCTTGTGTACGGAAGCCGGGCTTCTTCTTTTGGGAGCGTTGGGTGCGCTGCGGCTGCGTCGGGTGTTCGCTGCGCGGTGGTTTCGTGGAAGACTCCTGCGGCTTGTTACGCATGGGCTTGCCGGTCTGTTCGTTCAGGATGACCAGTTCCATCTTTCGGCGGGCGAGGTCGACGGAGGCGATGCGGACCTTGAAGCGGTCGCCGATGGCGATGGTCTTGCCGGAGCGCATGGCGACGATCGCGCCGGTCTGCCGGTTCAAGCGCCAGCGGTCGCCGGGCGCGGCGGGGATGTCTGCGGTCTTGATGAACCCGTCGATGAGGAACTTCTCGAGCTGGATGAAGATGCCCGAGCCGGTGGTTCCCGAGACGATGCCCTCGAAGTCTTCGCCGAGCTTGGTGTTCATCAGTTCGAGCACGAGGTAGCTGCGCAGCTCACGCTCGGCCTCTTCGCTCTTGCGTTCGGTGCTGGAGCAGTGCGCGCCGATCTCCTTCATCTTCTGAAGGTCGGGCACACGCTCGTCGTTGCTGACGGCCCGCGCGAGCTGCTTGAGCCCCTTGTGGTCGCGCTGGGCGTCGAGGAAGGCGTCGATGCCGCGGTGGACGACGAGGTCGGCATAGCGGCGGATGGGCGAGGTGAAGTGCGTGTAGTGCTCGCTGGCGAGGGCGAAGTGGCCGACGAGCATCGGGCTGTACTCGGCCTTAGTCAGGGTGCGGAGCACGGCGATGTGGACGGCTCGCTGCGCGGGCTTGCCACGCACGGAGTCGAGCAGTTGCTGGAGTTCTTTTCGGCTGGGCTTGCTTGGGATGTTGTAGCCGGCGACGCGTGCGAACATCTTGAGCTCGCCGACGTCGTGCGCATCGGGCTCGGGGTGGATGCGTCGGATCATGGGCACATCGAGCTTGTCGAAGAGTCGGGCGGCGGCCTCGTTGGCCTCGACCATGCACATCTCGATGAGCGTGTGGGTGAAGGCGTCGTCTTCGGGCTGGGCGTCGATGACCCGTCCTTCGTCGTTGAAGACCAGCTTCGAGGCGTCGGGCTCGGATGACTTTGGCCAGCTCGTCCATGTGCTTGAGCGACTGGATGAGTTGCCTGGGGTAGTGCGTCTCGCCGCCGGAGTCTTTACGGCAGTGCCTGCACGCCTCGCGCAGGTCATCGTCGATGAGCGCCTGCGCTTCGAGGTAGGTCATGCGGTGGGCGGACTGGATGACGCTCTTGGCGAAGCGTTCGGCGAGCACCTTGCCCTGCGCGTCGTAGCGGAGGTAGCACGACCTGGCGTAGCGTGGCACGTTGGGTTGAAGCGAGCACACGCCGTTGGACAGCAGCTCGGGCAGCATCGGCACGACACGGCGGGGCAGGTAGGTCGAGTTGCCACGCTTCTGCGCTTCGACGTCCAGGGCGCTGCCGGGGGGGACGAAGTGTGCGACGTCGGCGATGTGCACGCCGAGCATCCAGGACGCGCCGTCTTTTTCGTGTCGCGGGTCGAGCTTGACGATGCTGATGGCATCATCGAAGTCCTTGGCGTTGGGCGGGTCGATGGTGACGATGAAGTCTTTGGTGAGGTCTTCGCGGTCGGGGGGGACGGCTTCGCCGATGCGTTTGGCGGCGTCGCGTGCCTGGTCGGTGACGTCCTGGGGGAAGGTCATGGGCAGGCCGAAGGCGTGCATGACCGCGTCGGTCTCGACATCGGGCTCGCCGGCTTCGCCCAGGACCTGCGTGATGACGCCCTCGGGGAGTTTGTTGTCGGCCGGCTCGCCGTAGGACAGCAGCTCGACGACGACCTTGGTGTTCTCGGTGGCGTTGGTGCTGCCGACGTCTCGGATGAGGATCGGATCGCTGAGTGCTCGACCGTCGGGGATGACGACCCAGAGCTTGCCTTTGCGCGTGAGTGTGCCGGCGTAGCGTCGCTCAGCGCGTTGGACGACTTCGATGATGACGCCTGTGAAGGGCGAGCGGTTCCCGCCGGAGGAGCCGCGTTTCTTGTCGGTGAGGACCTTGGCTCGGACGCGGTCGCCGGTCATGGCGTCGGCGGTGTTGCCGGGCGGGATGAACAGGTCGCCGTGCTCGACGAGCTGGTCGGGCACGAGGAAGCCGAAGCCGTCGGGGTGCTTCCGGAACAGGCCGATGACGAACTTGCCCGGCGGGGGGAGGCCGATCGTGCCTTCATCGCCGCGCACGACCTGCCCAAGTTCGACGAGCTGGGCGACGGAGGCGGTGAAGTCGTCTCGGTGTTCGGGGTCGATCGACAGGGCATCCGCGAGGTCCGCGGGCTTGAGCGGGCGGTATCGTCGGTCCGCCAGGTGCGTAAGGATCCGCTGCGTGTGGCGGTCGGGCATGCGGGCATGGTAGCGGGCGTGAGATGGGGGGGAGTGGGGAGTGGGTGTTGGGGAGTGGTCAACGGCAAGAAGTCGAAAGTCCAATGTCCAAGGTCGAATGTCAGGAGATCGCGCTCTGCGACCCTCGACCTTCGACACTCCGACCTTCGACCACTCCCCACTCCCCCAACACGAGCACAAGCGCGACAAGTCGCGGTGCTATTCCTGTTTGCTACAGTCCCCCCATGGCCACACTCGACACGATCACTGAAAACGCGGCGGCACTGGGCAAGCTCTTGAGTGAGCACGATGTCATCAAGCAGCTCCGCTCGGCCACCAAGTCCTTCGATGAAGACTCGGCCACGCAGCGCACCATCATGGACTTCAACCGGCTGCTCCAGACGCTTGCGCAAAAAGAAGCCGCCGGCCAGCCGATCGAGGTCGACGACAAACGCAAGCTCCGCGCCGCGCAGGACGCGATGATCATGAACCCGCTGCTGCGACGCTACCAGCAAGCCCAGATGGATTACGCGGACCTGCTGCGTAAGGTCGATGAAGCGATGCTCGCGCCGCTGGGCCTGGATCAGGACGCGGCGAAA
>DAIOEG010000313.1:0-3252 GCA_036746415.1 Phycisphaera sp.
CCGACGGCAGACGCCCCGACACTATCGACACCCCAAACCACTCATACGACCACGCGACCAGGTACGTGAACAGCCACGCCCGGTCGTACGGCTCCGCGCCCTCGGCCATCGCCAACGACTGCCAACCACTTTCCACCAGCGTCCGAGCCGCCACCAAATGGTAATACTCGTCTACAAATGCCGTGGGGTTCTGATAACCCAGACGCACCAGCATCGCCAGCAGCATCAAGACGACGCCACCGACCCAGCCGCCGCTCAACGCCACCGCACGCGACAACGCCACAGCCGACGCCCGCGCCTCGGCCTGCACCTTGCCTTCATGCGTACCCGACTCAACGGTCCTCACGGCTTACGCCTTGTTCCTTTCTCGCACACCAATGCGTCGCGATTCTGCCGTGACGCCTTCCGCCACATCACACACCCATCAACGCGACCGACCCAACATCGACCGATCCCCACCCGCTGCTTCGCCGACCCATCACGTGAGAGCGATAACCAACACAACAGAGTATCGCTCACTCCAATTACCCCCAAAGGACCGGCCCGCACGCCCGCGCACCGGGTTCAGGCCCCACGCCTCCGCCGCAACACCAAAACAAGCCCCGCCAGCCCCACGGCGACGCTCGGTTCGGGGATCACCACGCCGAACCGGTCCGCCGATAACGCTTGGAACCACCGCACCGCCATCACCTCGTACCCCAACGCCGTGGGGTGTGTGTTTTTTCCACCCGCACCCTCGTCCAGAAGCAGGTTCAAGTTCGCCGTCACGCTCGCCAGCGCCAGGGTGTCCGCACGCACCGTGCCCTCATCCAGCCCGCCGACCCAGTCAACGTACCCGTCGGCATCGTTGTCGATCAGCGACGACTGGCCGTTGCTGAACTGCGCCAGCGCCAGCGCCAACGTGTTGCTCACGCCCAGCGCGTAGTCGTTCACGGTGTCGATGAGGTCCTGCACGGGGATGGCGAACATGTCAACGACCCGGACCCGCGACCGGGCCGAGTCGCTCAGGCCGCTTACGATGTCGTTGATGCCGCCGCGTTCGACCGTGCCGCCCGCGTTATCCAGAAGCGTGGTGGTGGCCCCGGTGATGGTGAGGTGATCGACGACGTTGTTCAGGCCGTAGTTCACGCCGTAGACCGGCGTGATTGCGTCGCCGTAGTTGTAGCGGATGACGTTGCGGAGCTTCTGCACGTCGGTGGCCGCCGCGTCGCCGTTGTCCATGGGGATGATGCGTGCGACGTAGATGAGCGACGCGCTGGACGCCGGGTACGTTGCGCTCATCTTGTCCAGCTCGTTGCCGATGTACTGCAGGACCCGCGATGTCTGTGTTGCAGCATCGTTGGCGAACGGGTCGTTGGTGGTGTTGATCGCGGCCGAGGCGAGCTGCGGGTTTCGGATGTCGGCTCCGGTGACCGGGTTGGTCTGGTTGCCCGAGCTGATCGTGTTGGTCCCGATGTGCAATAGGAACGCGTCGGGCAGCAGGCCGTTCGCCGCGTACCCCTCGATCCAGCGTGCGGTTTCCGTCGTGTTGTTTGCGTTGCGGTCTGCGCGGTGCGCGTTGTAGATCAGCGACCGCATCGGGTAGATCGTGCCGCCCGTGCCGGGGTTCGTGCCGGGCGAGCTTGTGAAGGGCGACAGCGAATCCAGGTACGCCGAGCCGCCCGCCGTGTTGGTGTTGCGACGGTCCGCCGCCGACCCGCCCGACGCGAGCATGCCCAGGTGCTCGCCGTCCACCGTCTGCCAGATGTCCGAGCTGCCCGCCCACCACGCATCAACCGACGGCAGCGCATCGATAAAACCGTTCAACGGCCCCTTGTACCCCCCGCTCGCCTCAGCGCCCACACCGAACGTGATCGAGTCGCCCCACGCCCCGATCGTCAGCCCCGACGCCTGCAACGACCACGCTCCCGCACACGCCCCCGCACACGCGGGCAGGCACCATCGCCCGATCGCCCCACCCACACGACGCCAACGCTTGTTGTCGCACATCTGAAGTTTCTCCTGTCAAAGCCGCTGTCCCCTGTATCGCCCAGCCAACGGGACACCAGCAGCCGATCGCCGCCCTGTCACCATTGTTCCGGCAAGCGCTTCCAAAACAAGCCCGACAACCCGCACCACCCGAATCACACACGACACCCGCTGGCACACCACGCCCCATCGGATAACTTTCACGCATGGCCACCATCGAAATCGGCCGGGAAACCGAGTCCAAAAGCCACTGGACCTACGAAGTCCGCATCTTCGACGGCCGAGTCCACCTCGTCCGCGTCGCGCTGTCCTTCGCAGACTACGACCTGTGGTCCCACGGCCGAGTCGCCCCCTCCCGGGTCGTCGAAGCCGTCCTCGAGTTCCTCCTCGAACAACACCCCGCCGACGACCTGCGCCCCAAGTTCGACTGCGCCACCATCCGCCGATCCCACCCCACCGTCGACCAAGTCCTCCCCAGCCGACTCTGAGCGCCTGGCTGATACCCGTGGCAGTAGCCGGAGGCCGGCGGCCTCCGGACCGGCGGGGCCTCCCCGCCGGCTTCACGCACCGACATCTTGCGCATCCACCCATCCACCGCGCACCATGAACCCACCGCCAAATTGAGCCACAGCCCTCAGACCGCGCGGGGCTCCTCTACAACTCCTCTCCCTTTCCGGGGGCGGGAGGGGGTTGAGAAACAGCTTCTAACCTTGCGTTGGCTCATCCTCCTCACCCTCAATCATGAGGGGAAAAACCGAATCCAGACCATGCATCCCCTCGCCATCGATCGCCTGCATCTCTCCATTGATGTAACACAACTCCAAGATCGCCTGGTCAATCTGTTTACTCCGCTTGCTCCAAAGAGTATTCATCGCCTGTTGTTCTGCCTGAAGCTGACGCTTCATGATGTTGAACGTATCAACGACACGTTTCATGTGAGTTTTAAAAGGACCGGTCGTGAGATAGTCATACAAAATCTCTGCCTTTTCACCTTTGCCCTGCCCAGCGGTATACACATCAAACACCCGCTCCAGCATGCAACGCAGCATCAGCGCCACCGGCTCCACCACCTCCGGCCGGGCCAGCCACAGGCCCTCGTGCTCGCCGAACGGCCGGTCCCACCCCTTGGGCATCGCCGAGCTCACGAGCACCGCCAGCGTCCCACCGCACCCGGTGCAGTCGTCCTTGAGCTTGCCGACCCACGCATCCGACCAGTTTGCCGTGCGCTTCGCCTCCCACACGATGACGCCCACGCACTGGCCACGCCGATTATGAACGCGCTGC
>DAIOEG010000314.1:0-3247 GCA_036746415.1 Phycisphaera sp.
CCGCACCTGGATGAACAGGCCGGCGACCTATGACGTGCCCATCATCGAGGCCGCGCCGCTCTCACGCGGATACACCGCCGACACGATCGCCCCACGCAGCGATCTTGAGGGCGTCACGCACCTGGCCCGCAAGCTCGACGTGTGGAAGTCGATGTGGTGGCACCGCCAGTGGGAGCGCATGCCCATCAAGTTCACCGTGCTGGTCATCCTCGCCGTGACCACCGCGAGCTTGATGGAGCTGGTGCCCACGTTCGTGATCCGCTCGAACGTGCCGACGATCGCGAGCGTCCAGCCGTACTCGCCGCTGGAGCTCGCCGGCCGGGACGTCTACATCGCCGAGGGCTGCTACAACTGCCACAGCCAGATGATCCGCCCGATCTTGGCCGAGACCAAGCGCTACGGCGAATACACCAAGGCCGGCGAGACCGTCTACGACCACCCCTTCCAGTGGGGAAGCCGACGCATCGGCCCCGACCTCGCGCGTGAAGGCGGCAAGCAGTCCGACCTCTGGCACGTCCTGCACTTCCAGAACCCCCAGCAGATCACGCCCGGCTCCATCATGCCGCCGTACCCCTGGCTGATGAAACGCAAGCTCGATTTCAACTCCATCCCGCTCCGCGTCGCCGCCATCAAGATGCTCCACCCCGGAGACAACAACTTCGACCATGTCCCGCAAGGCGACGACGCCATCGTCCACGCCAAGGCACAGGCCAGAGCCATCGCCGACAACATCGTCGTCCAGAACAACAACGGCCCGTGGATCAACGCCAAGGACGAGCCCGTCGACCTCTCCGACAAGAAAGTCATTGCCGTGATCGCCTACCTCCAACGCCTCGGCACGGACCTCTACAAGCCCGCGCCCGACTGGACCAACGAAGCAGAGCAACCCGCTGCAGCCGACGCGCAGCAACCCAACGACAACAACACCCCCGCCACACTGGGCGTCACAGGAGCCACACGATGATCCGTGAACTCTCCCGCATGCTCGGCCTCGACTCGCTCGGCGTCGTTGCGCTCCTGATCTTCGTCACCCTCTTCACCGGTGTCGTCGTCTGGGTCCTCTTCCGCCCACGCACACAGATCGCCAACTGGTCACGCATCCCACTCGAAGAAGAACCCGTCGAACCAAGAACACCCGGCGTCGCACTCACTCAAGCCAACAAGGGCTCGTGCTGCAACTGCAACGGCGGATGCAAGAGCAAAAGCACCAGGCATGACATGCAGGCATCCACCGCAGAGGCGCAGAGGACGCACAGCAGAGTAGAGCAAGCAGTGGATTGACCTTGATTCAAACCAACTCCCCTTGGCGGCCCTTGGCCCCCTTGGCGTCTTGGCGATTCAAACACACACACAGGGATGAACCCGATGGAACAACCCAACACCCAACCACAAGACCACACGCAAACCCCGCGACCCAAAACCCGCGCCGCGGGCAACGACCAGTTGAGCGGGCACAACTACGACGGCATCGAGGAGTACGACAACCCCACGCCCGGCTGGTGGACGTGGATGTTTGTCGGCTCGGTCGTGTTTGCGATCCCGTACTTCGCGATTGTCACGCTCTCACAAGGCGACCTGGGCCCGCCGGGGTTTTATGAACGGGCCGTGCAGGCGGACCTCAAGCGCCAGTTCGCCGAGCTGGGTGAGCTGCAGCCCGACCGCGCGACGATCCTGCGGTTTGCGAGCAACCCTGATGACCAGAAATGGCTCGCGGTGGGGTCGGCGGTGTTCCAGACCAACTGCGTCTCCTGCCACGGTCGCAACGGCTCAGGCGTCTCGGGCCCGAACCTCACCGACGACTTGGGCAAGAACGTGAAGGTCATCGAAGACATCGCAGACATCGTGATCAAAGGCCGAAACAACGGCGCGATGCCCGCGTGGAACAACCGCCTCGCGCAGAACGAGATCGTGCTCGTGTCGTCCTACGTCGCATCGCTGCGCGGCGGGAACCTGCCCTCGCAATACACCGGCGAGCAGGGCACCGAGATCCCCCCCTGGGATCACTGATCCCCGAAGCCCACGCTGCGGAGCTGCGTGGGGTGAGTGTGATGTGTGAAATGGGATGTGTGACGGGATAGACCCCACGCAGCTGCGCAGCGTGGGCTTCACTTTGGGGATTGATGCGATGTCTGTGACGGGCAAGTCGAATCCTGAGACGTTGCTGGTGCCTGAGGCGCGTGTGCTGTCGACGCTTGAGGCGGACGGGTCGCGTCGGTGGTTGCACCCGCGTCTGAGCAAGGGGCCGTTTTGGTCGGCCCGTCGCGTGGTGGCGTATGCACTCATCGCGTTTTTCACGCTGCTGCCGTGGACCACGATGAACGGCAAGCCGACGGTGTTGCTTGATATCGCGGCGCGTGAGTTCACGTTGTTTGGGTTCACGTTTCTGCCGACGGACACGCTGCTGCTGGCGTTATTCATGCTGAGCGCGTTTTTGTCGGTGTTTTTTGTGACGGCTGTGTTCGGCCGGGTGTGGTGCGGCTGGGGCTGCCCGCAGACGGTGTACATGGAATTCGTCTTCCGCCCCGTCCAGCGGTTCTTCATGGGCAAGAAGGGCGTGGGCGGCGCACCGAAGAAAGGCAGCGTTGCGGGCTGGCGTTACGTGGCGATGTACGCGGCGTACCTGCTCATTTGTGCGCACCTGGCGAACACGTTCCTGGCGTACTTCGTCGGTGTTGAGAACCTTCAGGAGTGGATCTGGTCCTTCAAGCCCTTCGAGCACCCCACGGCGTTTCTCGTGTTCTTCGCGGTGACGGGGCTCATGATGTTCGACTTTGCGTATTGGCGCGAGCAGATGTGCATCATCGGTTGCCCGTACGGGCGGTTTCAGAGCGTGTTACTGGATCGTTGGTCGATGATCATCAGTTACGACCGCAATCGCGGCGAGCCACGGGGCAAGCCGAGGAAGGGGTCGAGGGGCCGAGGGGCCCAAGGGCCGAGTGTGGGAGATGTGTCGTTGCCGGTGGTGGGGGACTGCATTGATTGTTCGATGTGTGTGGTGGTGTGTCCGACGGGGATCGACATCCGCGAGGGGTTGCAGCTGGAGTGCATCGGGTGTGCGCAGTGCATCGATGCGTGCAATGATGTGATGGTCCGGCTGGACCGGCCCAAGGGGTTGATCCGTTACAGCTCGCAGGCGTCGATCGAGGGCGAGCGTAAGCGGATGGTTCGGCCAAGGGTCGTGATCTATCCGATGCTGGTGGTGTTGCTGCTTTCGTTGTTTGTGTATGTGCTGTTCAGCAAGCCCACG
>DAIOEG010000315.1:0-3246 GCA_036746415.1 Phycisphaera sp.
GCCGCACATCCTCGCCAAACGCCTCATCGAAGCGGCCAACGAGTCAGGCGTCTACCTGCTCAGCGACCTCAACCTCCGCACCGACAAGCACGACGACTGAGACAACCTCACCACCACCCCCTCACGCCGACGCGAAGCGCAGCGGAGCGTCTGGCTCCCCCACCTAAACCACTAACACCTCACACCCCACCATCCGCAACGCGACCCAGCAACACCTCCACCGTCTCACCCACCCCCGGCACCACCACCGCACCCGCCACATCACACAAGGGCCGAAGCACGAACCACCGTCCCTGCAACCGCGGATGCGGCACGCAAAGCCCCGGCTCATCAATACACACACCGCCATACATCAGCAGGTCCAGGTCGATGCAACGCGGGCCCCAACGCTCGCCACGCACCCGGCCCATCGCCCTCTCAATCGCTAGCAGCGAATCCAGCAGCGACCGTGCCGAACGGGTTGTCCGCACCGCCGCCGCCGCATTGAGAAACGCCCCTTGCCCCTTCGGGCCCACCGGGGCCGTCTCGTACAAGCCGCTCATCCGAAGAGACGCAACCCCATCAGTCGCTGCAACACGATCGACCGCATCGGTGACCTGTGCCGCGCGGTCGCCCAGGTTCGACCCGATCCCGATGTAGGCGTCCACCCAGTGCATCACACGATTCTGTCAGGCCTTGGAATACTCCGCAATGCCAACGTGTTCTCGCCCCAGCACACCGCTATCCTGTGACCACCGCCATGCCCCAGACCCCGCTCCAAGACCAACCCGCGTTGCTGCACTCTGACGACGCTTCAGCCCATGTCCGCTCCGCACCGCCGCCCGACGACCTGCCCGCGCTCGACCTTGCCACCCTCAACGACAAGCTCGAAACCTGCTCCGCACTTGACATCCTCCGCTACGGCGTCGAGGCCTTCGGCGATCGTCTGCTGCTCACCACGAGCTTCGGTGTGCAGGCGGCCGTCATGCTCCACCTGGCCACGCAGGTCAAGCCCGACCTCCCGATCGTCTTCATCGACACGGGCTTTCACTTCCCCGAGACCTACCACTTTGCTGACGCCCTGACCAAGCGCCTCCGCCTGAACCTCAAGGTCTACGCGCCTCAGGACACGCCCGGCTGGTTTGTCGCACGACACGGCGAGCTGTGGAACACCGACCTCGTGCGCTACGACCTCTTGCGCAAAGTCGCGCCGATGCAGCAAGCCCTCGCAGACCTCCAACCCTTTGCCGTCCTCGCCGGCCTACGCCGGCAACAGACCGACCACCGCGCCACGATGCATCACATCGAGCTGCAGGACCACCGCTACAAAGTCAGCCCCATCCTCCGCTGGCACACACGCGACGTCCACCAGTACCTCAAGACCCACGACCTGCCCTACCACCCGCTCTACGAGCAGGGATACAAGAGCATCGGCGACTGGCACTCGACCCGCCCCATCACCGCCGGCGAAGACGAACGCGCTGGCCGGTTCAAGGGCCTCAAGCAAGAGTGCGGCCTGCACCTGCCACTCTCACCCGCCGAAGACGCCAGCCGCCAAAGCGCGGATCTTTGAGCACGCTCCACGACACCCCCATCCACCAGCCAGGATCATGGCCTTGATCCAACAACGGCCTCATCCCCCACACACTTGGCGAGCGACCTCATGCAGCAATCAGGCCGATTCATTGTCGCCCATCGAGATCGCACACAACCCGGCCCGCCCGCGTTCCACGACGACATCTGGTGCTCGGCACCCGTTGCCGAAATCAATCAGTTCCATGATCGAAGCTCCTCGCATCGGCCGACCACGACCGCCCGGCTGCTCTACGACGACATGGGCCTCTTCGGCCGATTCGACGTGGCCGACCAATACGTCCTTGCCCGTTACACGCTCCCACAGTCCATGGTGTGCGAAGACTCCTG
Source organism: Phycisphaera sp. (assembly GCA_036746415.1). Lineage (GTDB taxonomy): Bacteria > Planctomycetota > Phycisphaerae > Phycisphaerales > Phycisphaeraceae > DAIOEG01. Next base: position 1,903 of record DAIOEG010000315.1, read on the forward strand.
TGTCGAGTTCTTCTTCCAACCCGACCCCGACGCCGGCTACTTCAACTTCGAGTTCAACGCGCTGGGCACCACCCTGACCTTCTATATCACCGACCCCATGCAACCCGAGCAACCGCCCAACCAATACCTGAGCGTCCGACACCTCAGCCGTATCAAGACCCGCAGCACACTCACACAGCCCATCCTGCAAGAGATCGCAACACCCCTGCAGTGGTCGCTGGCATTCAGCATCGACTGGGCGCTCTTCGATGACTTCCTGCCGGGCTGTCGAGTGCCGCCCAAACAAGCGACCTGCAATTTTTTCAAGTGTGCCGACCACTCGTCACACCCCCACTGGGCAAGCTGGTCCAACATCGGCGAACGCCTGCACTTCCACCAACCCGCACGCTTTGCACCAATGCACTTTGACGCTGCGACGCAACCCCGATGACTGCGATGGGTCAGCGTGTCGTGGTGGTGGATTGACAACGCGACAGCATCACGCCAAGACTTCGCGTTCACCCGTATGCCGGCTTCGCACGGTGTCCTTGGATGCGTCGCGTTGCTTTCAGCCCTGTGACCGACTGTGCCCTGTCACGTCATCAACGCGTTGGACATGCTTCACCTGCGAAGGTGATGGGATGGAGCTTGCGACGGGTTGCCAAGGGGCAAGGGTGTACGCATCGGTGTCTGCTCGGCCGGCGATCTGGTGATAGCGGTCCGCGTCGCGCAGGTAGCGGGGCTCGTCGGGGATGTTGAACGCATCGGGGAGTGTGCGTGGGTGTTGCATCCAGGCGGCGTAGTCTCTGCCCAAGGTGGCGCGATCCTTGCGGCCCAACAGTTCCAAACCGTCAAAGGTGTGATAGCCGCGGACGGCCCAGTGGGGCCCGGATTCGAGGTGAAACATCGCAGGCCCCAGGACCACGGCGGTGCGTGTGGGCGGCGTGTGGACCTTCTGCCAAAGGGGCTGTCCTAGGAAATCACCGCGATTTCTAGGATGGCATGATGGGTTTGAAATACAGCAAGCTGACGCCCCGGCAGCATGGCGAGCTGCTCAAGCTGTTCGTCGCCGGTGCCACGGCGCGTTCATCGGCGGAGCTGGTCGGCGTGCATCGCAACACCGCGGCGTTGTTCTTCCGCAAGCTGCGTGAACGGATCGCGGAGCACCAGGCGACGCAGATGAGGCAGGCCTTCGACGGGGAAGTCGAGATCGACGAGTCGTACTTCGGCGGCCATCGCAAGGGCACCCCCCGGAAGCGCGGCCGAGGGGCAACCGGGGAAGTGGTGGTTTTCGGCCTGCCTTCCGGGGGAGCGGGGTGGCAAGGTGTACACGCAGATGATCGCCGACTGCCGCAAGGACACGCT
>DAIOEG010000316.1:0-3234 GCA_036746415.1 Phycisphaera sp.
GCCAGACCCTTCGCGTTGCTCAGTGTCGGCGTGGGTTTCGCGCGGAGTGTAGTGGATGAATGGGGGGGTGTGCGCAGCGAAAAGCCCACGTCCGTTGAACGTGGGCTTGTGTGGATTTCAGAGCGTGATGAGGATCAGAACGAGCGGCGGACGGCGACGGATCGGCCGACGCGGCGCTTGCGGTTGATCATCTTTCGACCCAGCGAGGTCTTCATGCGGGCGCGGAAGCCAAAGGCGCGGGCTCGCTTGACCATGCTGCGGCGTTTTTCGTAATGGGTAGGCATCGGAGAATCCTGAGTAACAAAGCGGGGCGGGGGGTCAGGGGACGGTGACGATCTGCGAGGCGTAGGCGGTGTTGCCCAGAGCGTCGCTGGTCCGCACGGTGAGCACGTGGCTGCCGGGCGAAAGATCGAGGATCGTAACACGGAAGGGCTCGGTTGTCGAGTCGAACAAGAGGTCTGCGGGGAGCAGGGGGGTCCAGTCGTCGGCGTCGTTGAGCTTGTAGGCGAGCGAGCGGACGGCGGAGAGTGCGTCGATCGACGAGCCGGCGAGGGTGACGGAGCGGTTGCCAGCAGTTGCTTGGAGGTCGCGCAGCGATGGGGGGGTGTTGTCGATGAGAATCGGGTCGGAGCGGCGAGCAGCGGTCATAACGCCGGCGGGCGGGTTGTCGAGCTTATCGGAAGCGGTGACGCGGAGCGTGTATCGGCCGTCGGGCATCGAGCGGGTCTGCCAGTCGAAGCTGGGCGAGGTCAGGTTGTCGGCGATCTTTAGCCAGGGGCCTTGGGCGCTGGCCGGCCCGGCGGGTTGGGCGTGAAGGGTGAAGGTCAGGCGGTCGTTGTTGGGGTCGCTCGCGTCCCACTCGATGGGCAGCGTCGTGTTGCGGGCCTCATCGGGGTCGGTCGGCGGGGCGGGTGGCTTGTCAGCCACGCGGGTGATCAGCGGCGGGAGATTCGGCTGGATGTACGCGAGGTCCACACGATCCACAACGGGCGACGCGGTCTCATCACGCATCAACACCAACCGATATTGCAGATACCTCGCCGGCGGACTGCTCACCTCGATGCTGCGCGGCGCGAGCGGGTCCTGCGCATCAGGCGCATCGACAAGCTCCGACCACGGCGACCACGGCCCGGCATCCGGGTCGGCCAGGTTGCCCGTGCGGGTCTGCACCTGCACACGGCTGCCGGTTGGGACGTCGGCCGTCAGGTTGAGCTTGCCCCACAGCGACGGCTGCGTTGCATCGAAGGGCTTGCTGGTGTACGTCCCTTGCTCGGCCAGGTCGGGCGTGAGGACGAGCAGCTGCGCGGGGTTCGCGGTGCCGAGGATCGGCTGGCCATCGACGAGGGCGAGGGTGACGATCTGTTCGGCGTCGAGGTCGCGCAGGAGCGTGACTTCGCGGGTGTCGAGGGCGACGCGGTAGAGCTGGCCCTCGGAGCCGGTGGCGACGTGGAGCGTCTTGCCGTCGGTGCTGAGGAGCAGGTCGAGGACCATGACCGACTCGCGGAAGACCTCGGTGACGAAGCCGGCGGGGTCGATGCGGTAGACGGCGTTGCCCTCTTTACGCTGGTTGGGCGAGGTGGTGGCGCGGGTGGCGTTGCCGTTGCTTTTGCCGGTGGGTTTGGAGGTGGAGGTTGCGGTGGTGAGTTGGCCGGTCTTGCGGGCGGTCTGGAGTTTTTCGCGGACGGCGGCGCGGAGGGCGTCGTATTGCTGGGGGGTGGGGGGTGCGGTTGTTGTCTCAACGGGGGAGCCAGACGCTTCGGGCGACGCGCCCTGAGCGTCGGCGTTTCTTGGGGTGCCTTCAGGGGTGGTTGGGGGGGCAGGCGCTTCGGACGAAGCGTCCTTCGCGTCGGCGTTGGTGGTGTTGTCGGTGGATGATTGGTCGAAGGGGGCGGGCTCGGGGGTGTCGATGTCGGGAGGACTGGGGGGTTCTGCGTTGAGGGGCAGGGGGGCATCATCAGGTCGGCCGCGCTTATCCTTGACGGCGGCGTCCATCCGGCCGGGCTTGGCTTGCTCGGCGTCGGCGGTGCCTGCGTAGACCGTGCCATCAGCCGAAACCGTGATCGCACCCACCTCGGGCTCGGCCGCGTCGTACACCGCAAACACACTCGCATCACGGTCGAGCCGATACACGATGCCGTCCGTGTCCGTGCCGAAGTAGAGCGGATACCCGTCCTTGTCACGCCCGTTGGCGAGCGTCAGCACGTTGGCCTGCGCCGCGTCGAACACCTCCGCAAACCCCGCGGGCTCGGCAAGGTTCCCGGCGATCACCGCGTCCACAGCGCCGGCAACATCCTGCACCTTGAACAGCTTGCCGTTGGGCCCGGTCGCAACGAACAACTCCCCGCCGACGCGCGCGAGGTCCCAGATGTATTGCGACTCGGGCAGCGTCATGAGGTCCACGAGCTTGCCCTCGTGCAGCACCGCGAGCTTGGCCTCTGCGCCGCTGAGACCCACGACGAGTTGCCCGCGCACCTCGGCGAGCGTGAAGAACTGCGAGCCCGGCTGCGTGAGGACCGTCTCGACGGTGTCGCCGACGCGCTTGAGCAGCGTGCCCTCGGGCCCGGCGGCGAAGTAGTCCGTCTCGCCGATGCGCAGCGTGTCGTACACGACGGTGACGCCCGTGGGCATCTCGCCGAACGGCTTGGCCGAGGGCGCGAGCTTCACATCGCCCAGGTTGGTCGTGACGGTGTCTTCAAACGTGCCGGGCTCGAAGTCCGCCTCGCTGGTGTGTGAGAACGTCTGCGGCTGCACGGCCCATGCCGGGCTCGCCGATGCCAGACCCAACACCAGTGCCGCCTTCAACCATTCGCGCATTGCTTGCTCGTTGCAAAAAAGGGCTTGAAATCTCGTGAAAACACACTTCAACCGCAAGCGTCGTTAGTCCCGTGGCAGCACCGTTAGCTTCACCACCACCTCGCCGCTGGTCACGTGGTCCATCGGGTACGACGCGTCCACGGTGTGCAGCGCCAGCAGCACCGTCGAGCTGTTCATCGAGCCCGCAAGGATCGCGCGGTGACTGGAGGGAAGCCCCGCGAGCGTCCGGTCGCCCACCGAGATCACCCTGCCCTCGGGGAGTACCAGCGATGCATACACCGCGTCGGGCCTCACCCTGTTGACCAACTCAAGGGCGCTGAACATCTCATCGGCGCTGTCGAGCACCTGCCACTGCGGTCGCTGCCGGAACGCGCGGCGCAGCCACGAGCTCGCATCGCCCACCACGAAATCGAACTCGCC
>DAIOEG010000317.1:0-2654 GCA_036746415.1 Phycisphaera sp.
CAGGTCTGCGGTCTGGTGACCCACGTGCAGCGCGACGGCTTTGGTCCGCAGCGACAGCAGCGTTGCGATCGGGTCGCCCAGCAGCGTGGACCATCCCAGTCGGCTAGCGGTCTGCCAGGTGTCAAGCGTCTGCTTCTTGTCTTCCTTGAGTGTCTTGCGCAGCTGATCCATCATCGCCGCCCGCGCGGCGGGGGGGTTGTGATGCAGGCCCGCGGCGTCGCCCATCGTGAGGGTGGCGGCGGCCTTGCCGAACAAGCGGTCCGACGTGACGTGGCTCGACATGGTCCAGCCGGCCCCGGTCGTGTGATTACGCCACATCCAGACGCTGGCGGGCATCCACGTGGCCGCGACAAACGCCAGCGACATGACCCACACCGTGGCGCTGGGCCGACGTGTGACACGCCACACCGCCACCGGTAGCGCCAGCCACACCCACACGGGGTGGAACAGCGCCGCGATGCCAAGCAGCAAGCCCCCGAGCACGCCGCGCGCCGTCGATGCGATCCACGTGGGCATCACGATCGACAGGCCCAAGAGCGCGAACAGGCCCGCCCACACGTCGCCCGTCAGACGCAAGCTCATCGCGAGCAGCGCCGGGTGGAACGCGACAACCGCAGCCAGCACAAGCGCCGGCGACTTACGCCCCATCACCGCCACGCCGATCGCATACGCAAGCCATACGCACACAGCTCCCACCACCGCGTGGATCAGCACCTGCGTCACCCGGCCCACGTGCGCGGTCTCAAAGCCCGCAATCACCGCCGGGTAGCCCGGCATGACGCCCGACTCGACACGCACGCCCTCGACCAGCACACGCGTCGACTCGCCACGCTCCACGCGCAACGACTCGATCGCGCCGGCCCACTGCGCCGCGCTGTCGGCCGCCGCGATGTCCACCCGGCCGGTGGGAACGAGCGACTCGTTCACGATGGGTTGCGCTTTCTCAAGGTCCGCGACCTGGATGCCGTAACTGCGACGCTCGAGCATCGACTCCGCCAGCGCCGCCGCAACGGTCGTCTGCTTGGTCACCGCCCGCTCGATCGTGTCCACGGGCCCAAGCATCGCCACCAGCAGGCGAAGCAACAACGCGCCGACCACCAGCACGCCGATGTACACGCCGAAGTTCTCGCCCATGTCGTTCTGGTAGTCGTCCTTGGAAGGCGGAGCCGACATGGGCCGACAGGCCGGAGGGCCTTGCGATGCGTCGCCAGCGTCGTCGGACGAAGGCGCACCCGACAACCCCAGAGCGGTCAGATCAAGGTTCTTGACTACAGGCACTGCGGAGCTCCCACACGACGCCGGGCCGTTCACGGATACAACCGAGTGAACCCAGACGCGACGCCTCAATGCCCGCATCGGCGTTTCCAACCCCACGCTTGACGCCGTCAGGGCAACCCACCCCCGCCCCGCTTCGCCAGCCGGCACGACCGGCACAGAGCGCATCGGAGAGGGATCAGGGGTCAAGAAATGCTTCATGCCTGTCCACGCCGACGCTGAGCGCAGCGAATCGTCTGGCTCCCCGCACCCCCACCCGCGACAAGTTGCCGCGCCCAGCCACGCCTCCTGACCCCGATAAAACATTTTCTGGACTTGATTATCTGTTTGACAGGCATGTCGCTGCCGATCATAATCACGACCATCGGGTCCAGATGTCGGCTATGCACACCCCGCATCCGCTCGAAGGAGTTCTCCATGGTGCTCTCTCAAACCGTTGAATACGCCTTGCGGGCCGTCGTCTGGCTCGCGCAGAACCCCGGCGTGCCCCAGACCACGCAGGCCATCGCCGAGTCCACAAAAGTCTCGCCTAGCTACCTGCCCAAAGTGCTTCAGCCCCTGATCCGCTCGGGCATCGTCACCGGCCAGCGCGGGCTGCACGGCGGGTACATCCTCGAAGCCGACCCTGACACCCTCACGCTCCTCGAGGTCGTCAACGCCGTGGACCCCATCCAGCGCATCCATACCTGCCCGCTGGGCTTTGCCGAGCACAAGACCCTCTGCCCGCTCCATCAGAAGCTCGACGACGCGATGGCCGACGTCGAGTGCCACTTCGCCCAGCAGACCGTCTCCAACCTCCTGGCCACCAACGGCAGCACGCCGCTCTGCCGTGTGCCCATCACCACCACCGCCAAGCCCGCCGCCCTCCGGACCCGCAACAACTAACACACGCACATAGCCACCGTTGTTCGCACAACAACGCACACAGGCCCGCACCAGTACACCTCCAGCAGCCGCCTGTCGCACGGGTAGAACACGCGACACTCGGAGATCAGAACCCGCTTCCAAAAAACGCCTGACCGGAACCCATGACCATGAGCCAGTACGCCCCCGCCGCGTCGGCTGCGCCTATCGAGCGCGCCGAGCCTGACGCACCCAAGCTTGATCGATTCTCCTACGACGACACCATCGTCCGCATGTTCCTCTGGGCGACGATCGGCTGGGCGCTGGTCGCCTTCCTCGTGGGCATGATCCTAGCGCTCCAGCTGCCGTTCCCCAAGATCCCCTTCACCAACATCCCCACTAACTTCAACCTGGGCTTCCTCACCTTCGCCCGGCTGCGCCCGCTCCACACCAACGCCGCCATCTTCGCTTTCGCGGGCAACGCCATCTTCGCCGGCATCTACTACTCGACCCAGCGCCTCTGCAAGGCCCGCATG
>DAIOEG010000317.1:2675-3217 GCA_036746415.1 Phycisphaera sp.
TCGGCATCACCCAATCCAAAGAGTACGCCGAGCTCGAGTGGCCGATCGACATCGCCATCGCCGTCGTCTGGGCCGGGTTCTTCGGCATCAACTTCTTCATGACCCTCGTCAAGCGGCGCGAGCGACACATGTACGTCGCCCTGTGGTTCTACATCGCCACCATCGTCACAGTCGCCATCCTCCACATCTTCAACAACCTGACCGTGCCCGTGATCTCGGGCACCATGATCAAGTCCTACCCCATCTACGCCGGCGTGCAGGACGCCATGATGCAGTGGTGGTACGGGCACAACGCCGTCGCCTTCTTCCTCACCACGCCCTTCCTGGGCATGATGTACTACTTCATCCCCAAGGCCGCCAACAGGCCGGTCTTCTCCTACCGGCTCTCCATCATCCACTTCTGGTCGCTGGTCTTCATCTACATCTGGGCCGGCCCGCACCACCTGCACTACACCTCCATCCCCGACTGGGCCTCGACGCTTGGCATGGTCTTCTCGCTCATGCTGTGGATGCCCTCCTGGGGCGGCATGATCAACGGCCTG
>DAIOEG010000318.1:0-3214 GCA_036746415.1 Phycisphaera sp.
TAGATGATCTCTTGGAAGCGGTACTGTAGAGGTTCCTTGGATACGGTGGACGCGGGGCGAGATGCGTCGGCCTGGCGTGCGTGGGTGCATGTGACATCCCAGGCGCGAGTGTCGGCCTCAACGGTGATGTATGTGCTGGACGCGGGACGGGTGGGCGATGGCCGGTGGTTTGAAGGCGGGCCCAAGGTGGTGCGCCTCGTGGCGGGTGGATCGGGTCGTGCGGCTGATGAGGCGTGGTGGCTGTCGGTGGGTCGAGAGTTGACACGCGAGAGTCGACTGACGTCGCTGGCAGTCAGCGCGGATGAGCGGTACGCGTTTTTACTGGACGCCGGGGCGCGGAGCGTCGTCGTCGTGGACCTCGTCAGCAGGTCGGCACACGCGGCACTGCGCGGGCGATTACCCGTCGATGCATCGGGGCGTGCGACGCTGTCGCTGAGCCAGGACGGTGATTGGTTGATCGGCGAGTTGCCGACGCAGCGTGCCGACCGCGGCGGGCGGGTCGTGCGTTGGCGCGTGCCGGTGTCGGCGTTGGTGGAAGCGCGCTGGCCGGAGTTGGCGCGGTTGCATTACCTGGAGCAGAGCGCGGCGATCAGCACGCCGGGGCCGGGACGTGCGTTGCCCAAAGTGAGGGTGTCGCCAAGCGGAGTGAAGAACACCACTGCAACCAACCGCAGTGGCGAGGCATTCGAGAGAGCGTTCGATGCGTCCGTGAACTCAACGGATCCATCCACGCTGACACCGTCAACAACACAGGTTGACACTTCACTCGGCGAGATGCCTCAAGCAAGGCCGTGGCCTGTTTCGCAGCGTCGAGGCGCGACGCGGGACATCTCGCGCAGTGATGCGTTTCCGCCAGCGTTGGATGCCGATTCCCTGCGTGAACTGGAGCGTTCCGCATCAATGTTGTTGTCGGGTTTGGATGCACCAACCGTCGCGTCAACCGTGGTTGGAGTGGCTGCCACGCCCACGCCATCGGTTCCGCGCGGGGATGCACTGCAGGGCGAAGAACACCCGCCGGTATTCGGCGATTCATCACGGCGCCCCACGTCCACTGCGGAGCAAGACTCCTTGCGTGCGACCACGCCCGCCGAGGATCGCGCATCGTCTATGGTGAATACGCCATCCACTTCAACATCGCCCGTGCTCACTCCGGGCAGCTCCGAGATCGCAACGACGCGTGTCGATCCATCACCGCCGCGTCCTGTTGAGATGCGAACTGAGGATGCGGTGGCGGGTGGTGTGTTCGAAGCGTGGACGCGGGCGCGGCTGTTGCCCGATGAGCGAGAACCAGCCCGTTGGCGTGGCGATGACAACAGCGTGCTGCGGCGGCACAGGGCCGATGACGAAGCGCGAGCAGCGCGTGATGAAAGGGTTGCACAGCAAAGTCAAACACGCTGGATCGATGAACCCAACCCGTATCTGCTGCCGGCCGCTGCGAGGTGGGCGCGTGTGGGTTGGTACCGCTTGAGCGACGCCCCGCCGGAGCTGACGACGCTGGCGGAAGAGTCGGCCCGGCTGTACAGCGATACCGCGGCCGAGCATGGACGTGGCGATTGATCGCGCGATGCGTCAAACCACGGGCGGGTTCAGCAGCGCCGCCAGCGCGAGGTACGACGCGGTCTCAGCGGCGGTGCCCACGGGCTCGTCCCACATTTCCAGCATGACGGCCTCGTCCAGCCCGGGCAACGTCTGCGCACGCGTGCCACGCAGCAACGCCGTACGGAACGGCTCGAAGCGCGTGAACTCGCTGATCAGCACGACGCGGTGCGGCCGCAACAGGTTGATCGCGTTTGCCAAGCCCGTGGCCAGCACGTGCAGCACGTGGCCGACGGCTGTCGCTTCCTGATCGCGCTGCGACGGGTCGTAACCCGCTGCGAGCTCGACGAGCGTGCGCACTCCGACGCCGCCGGCCTGCGCGCGCACGTGCACGGTTGACACGATGCGCTCGAGGCAACCGATGCCGCCGCAGTAACACCGGGTCGTCACGACGCCCATGCGCATGTGGCCCAGCTCATTGGCACCGACGAGAGCGCCGCGGTTGGGTTGGCCGGCGATCAGCACGGCTGCGCCGAGCTGACCATCTCCGACGCGCACCAGCAGCACGTCTTCATGCGCCGCGCCTGTATCGTCCGCCATGCCCACGCTCATGCGCCAGCGCGCGGCGAGTGCATGCATATCGTTGTCTACCGTGACCTCGACGCCCGCAAGCCCCGCGTCCGCCAGCGCGCTCCACACCGGCTCCAGCGACACTTCTTTCGTGGGGGCAACAACCGACCGCGACGAAGAGAACAGCAACACCCGCCTCGCCGGGTCGACAAAGCCAGTGACCGCCAGACCGACGCCCGCAAGCCCCGCTGGCCCATGGCCCTCGACTAACGCCCGCAGCGCTTCCGCCAGCGCCTCGCTCACGCCGGTTTGCCCCCCCTTGCCCAAACGCCGAACATTGGCTCGGGCCCCAGGCCGCGCCCGGCCATCAAGGCCCACCGCCGCCGACTCCACGCCCCCGGGCCCCAGCGACAGCCCCGCCAACCACGGCCCTCGCTCGTGCACCCGCAGACCCACCGGCACCGCCGGCCGACCCGCACCCTCCACCCCCGCACCCACACCCGTCTGTTCCACCAGCCAGCCGCCCGCCAAGAGCGACTGAACCCGTTCCCCCGCCGTGTTGGGCCGGATGTGAAGCGACCGCGCCAACGCCCCCTTGCTGCTCGGCCCCTCTCGCCGCAACGCCGACAGCAACCGACGATCCAACCGATCTAAATCACGCTTTAACTCAATCATATTCAATCTCTTACGCCTTTAGAGATCAATCCTCTTGACAGCATAATATCACACGCGATAATAATGCGATAAAGATCCGCACATGCCATCTCAGGAAACCCCCCGATGCACGCCACGTTGACCGCCTCTGAACGCATCCCCACGCGAGTCTATCCCTCCTCGGCCGAGGTCAACGCCTCCGTCGCTGCCGAGGTCGCGGCGCTGATCAAGCAGCGCGCCTCCGAGGGTCGGCCCGCGGTGCTGGGCCTCGCCACCGGGTCGACGCCGACCGGCGTGTATGACGAGCTCATCCGCCTGCACCGCGAGCAGAAGCTCTCGTTCAAGAACGTCGTCACCTTCAACCTCGACGAGTATTTCCCCATGCAGCCCGACGAGCTCCAGAGCTACGTCCGCTTCATGAACGAGCACCTCTTCGACCACCTCGACATCCCCC
>DAIOEG010000319.1:0-3194 GCA_036746415.1 Phycisphaera sp.
GTCTGGCTCCCCCCCACCGCGCGCGTTACCCTCCACCCATGCGCACCCACTCGACCTTCGCAGCACTCGCGACCATTGCCTGCCTCTTCCTCACCGGCACCTCGCACGCACAACACGCCGTCACAACCCCGACCACCACCTCCAATCAAGCGCTACTCCGTGAGCTCCGCACGGCCGTCGAAGCTGCTCTCGCCCCCGGCCTCATCAAAGACGCCAAGGTCGCAGTCCGCATCGTTGACGCCATCACCCGCGTTCCTTTGCTTTCCAACGACAACGCCGGCCGGCCGTTCACGCCCGCCTCCAACTTGAAGCTGTTCACCTCCGCCGCAGCGCTGCAACGCCTCGGCCCCGACGCAACGTTACAAACCACACTGCTGCGACGTGGTGACGACCTGGTCATCCTCGGCAGCGGCGACCCCGCCTTCGGCGACCCCGACCTCATGGAACGCGCAGGCAAAACCGCCATGTCGCCCCTCCACGACTTTGCTGACGCCCTTATCCAACGCAACGCTCAACACAACATCCGCGACATCCTCATCATCGACACCGTCTTCGACGACCAGACCACACACCCCAGTTGGCACCCCGCGAACACGCTCGAGTGGTACGGCGCGCCCGTCGCAGGCGCTAACTTCAACGTCAATTGTATAGACTTCACCTTCACCCCCACGCAACCCAATCAGCGCGCCACCGTCACCACCGTCCCGCCCGCCGCCGGCTTCACACTCATCGACGACGCCAAAGCCGGCCCGCCCACCACCACCGACAACAAAGAGCTCCACAGCCCCACTCTTGACAAGCGGCCGCGACAACACACCTACATCGTCGGCGGAAAGGTCGCCACGCAAGACGGACCCTATTCCAAGCCCGTCGACGACCCGCTGCGCTTCACGGGGGAAGCGCTCCGACACGTGCTCCAAGAACGCAATGTCCCCATCACCGGGCAGGTCCGCACGCTCCTCTTGCCCGGCCAGACACCCTCGCCCACCGACCAACTCATCGCCCGTCACCACACCGCGTTGCAAGACGTCCTGCGACGCGTCAACAGCAACAGCCAGAACATGATGGCCGATGCGTTGTTCAAGCTCGCCGGCCGACACCTGCTTGAACAACAGGGAATCGCCACGCCGCAAGGCACCTGGGCCTCAGGCAACGACGCCGTCATCGACACGCTCAAGCAGATGCGCATCGACACGCAGGGCTTGCACGCCGACGACGGCTCGGGCCTCTCCCGCAACAACCGCGTCACCGCACACCAGCTCACCGACCTGCTGACGCACATGCTGCATGACGATGCGCACCGCGATGCCTATCTGGGTTCGATGGCCGTCGCTGGCACACGCGGCTCGCTGCGCAGCCGACTCAAAACTCACAAAGGCCTGATCTTCGGCAAGACCGGCACCATCTCGGGCGTCTCGACGCTCTCTGGGTATATCTTCCACCCCTCCGGCCGTGTCATCGCGTTCTCCATCCTCCACAACGACATCCAGCCCGGCCAGGCGAACTACCGGGCACAGCAAGACGCCGCCGTTGAAGCGATCTGGCAGTGGCTCGACGAGCAACCACCGATCATGGATGGCTTGCCGCGCTTCACAGCGCCGACTATCGCCCCGTGAACCGGCGGTCGGGCGTGCGTTATCTTGCTCGGATGAACTACGAGCTGGGATTCATCGGCGCTGGCAACATGGCAGAGGCCATCGCACGTGGTGTCATCGAGCGTGGCCTGATGCCAGTCACGCGCATCTTCGCCGCCGACCCCGCCATGCCCCGGCGGGCCGTGTTCCAACAGATGGGCGTCACCACCGCCGGCGAACCGATCAACGCCATCCAGCGTTGCAACACCCTCGTGCTCGCGACCAAGCCGCAGGTGCTGCCCGACCTGGCGGAGGCGATGAAGAAACTCGACACCGACAAGCAGTCCATCATCTCCATCATGGCCGGCATCACGACCGCGCGCATCGAGCAGCTCGTCGGCAAGCCCGTACGCGTCGTGCGCGTCATGCCCAACACGCCGCTCATGGTCAACCGCGGCATGTCCGGCATCTCGGCCGGTGCTCACGCGCGTGAGGAAGACGTCGCGTTTGCGATGAAGCTCTTTGGCGCCTGCGGCGAAGCAGTCCGCGTTGAAGAGAGCAAGCTCGACGCCGTCACCGCCGTCAGTGGCTCGGGCCCGGCGTACGTCTTCTACCTTGCCGAGGCCATGCAGCGCGCCGCCGAGGAGCTTGGCCTAGGCGATCACTCCGCGCTTTTTGTCCGACAGACCATCGCCGGTGCCGCCGAGCTGCTGCGCAAGAGCGCTGAGACCCCCGCCGAACTGCGCCGCAAAGTCACAAGCCCTGGCGGGACCACACAAGCAGCCATCGAGACCCTCGAACAAAGGGCCGTCGACACCTCGATCATTCAGGCCGTGCTCGCCGCCGCCATGCGATCCAAAGACCTCGGCAAGGCGTAAGCTCACCTCAGCCCTTCCACACCCACCGCACCCGCTCATCACCATGAAAACTACCGCCCTCGTCGACCTGACCCTCCTCCTCAACCGGCTTACGCTGGGCCTCCTGTTTCTCTTGGGTGGCATCCGAAAAGGCCTACCGACAGATGGCAAAAGCGTGCTCGAACAACTGAAAGGCTTCGCCGCCTACGTCGCCTCGCAATCACCCCCGTTCATGCCCGAAGCGCTCGGCAAGCTCTACGGCTATGCGCTCCCGCCCGTTGAACTCATCGTTGGCCTGCTGCTCATGCTCGGTCTGCTGACCCGCATCAACGCCGTCCTCACCGCGCTCATGCTCCTTAGCTTCATGATCGCCATGGGCATCGCGTGGTGGCCCGGCCCCGACGCCCCCGCCTTCGACAAAAACGTCATCCTCTTCACCCTCGCTCTACTCCTCTTCGCCACAGGCCCCGGCAAATACTCTCTCGACGCGCTACGCAGCAAGGCCTCCCGCAGAGCCGAATAAATCCGCTCACATCCGACTACCACTTAAAACCGCGGTCACCTTGCAGATCAGGTCGGCGTAGAATCCAGCGCAGCACACACACCCGCAGAGCACTGCGTATGGACGCCGGAAGCCGCTTTTTTATGCTTGTGACCGCGTTTGAAAGAACTTGACAGAGACCAAGTGACCGGGGAGAGATTCGAACTCTCAACCAACGGCTTAAAAGGCCGATGCTCTACCGTTGAGCTACCCGGTCGGGGT
>DAIOEG010000320.1:0-3170 GCA_036746415.1 Phycisphaera sp.
GATGCCATCATCGCTGCGGCCGATGAAGCCGCGGCGGGCCTGCACGATGCGCACTTTCCCGTCGATGTCTACCAGACCGGCAGCGGCACAAGCATCAACACCAACGCCAACGAAGTCATCGCAACTCTGGCGAACCGCAAGCTCAATGATGCATCGACACGTGTTCATCCCAATGACCACTTCAACATGGGGCAGTCGAGCAACGACACATTCCCGACGGTGATGCACATCACGGGGGCGACTCCGATCCGTTTGGGTCAGGTATTTGAGGGATATCTTCGGCAAATCACGAATGCAGGCATTCGGGCGCAGGTTGTGTGTGATCAGCTGCATGATCAGATTCCGATCGGTGGAACAGCTGTTGGCACATCAATCAATACTCACCCATGATTTGCGAGCAAGGTGTGTGAATGGCTGTCAAGTCGCGTTGCTTTAACATTCTCAGCAGCCAAGAATCACTGCGAAGCTCAGGCATCCGAAGATGCAATTGTTGAAGCTCATGCCCACCTCAAAACCATCGCCGTCTCGCTCTCGAAGATCGCCAACGATATCCGGCTGATGGGCAGCGGGCCGCGTTGTGGGATCGGGGAGTTGGTGTTGCCGGCGATCCAGCCGGGCAGCTCGATCATGCCGGGGAAGGTGAACCCGGTGTTGTGCGAGTCGGTGATGCAGGTGTGCTGCCGGGTGATCGGGAACGACGCGACGATCACGATGGCGGGCATGGGCGGCGTCGGCTCGATCTTTGAGCTGAACGTCGCGATGCCCGTGATGATCGATGCGTTCCTTGAGAGCGTGATGCTCTTGTCGAACGTGTGCAACGTCTTTGCCGAGAAGGTGATTGATGGGTTGCAGGTCGATGAGAAGCGTTGTGCGGAGTTACTTGAGCGGTCGCTGATGAACGTGACGGCTCTCGCCCCGTTGCTGGGCTACGACGTGTGCGCATCGATTGCCAAGGACGCGCAGGCGCAGGTCCGGAAGATCCGCGACGTCGTCATGGAGCGTGGGTTGATTGAGCCGTCAGCGTTTGATGCGCTGATGGATTTTGAGGCTATGACGCGTCCGAGTGAATAGGGTCGGGACGCGTCAGCCCAAGGCTCGCAACCGCCGGCCTTTTGTAGGTTTCAGGTCGCTTTGCGGAAGACGGCGACGATGTTTTCGATGGGGACGACGAAGAGGCGGTTGTCGCCCTCGAAGTCGACGGGGATCGCGCCTTTGGGGTTGAAGAGGACGCGGTCGTATTGCTGGATGGGGTAGTTGTCGTCGGCCTGGACTTCTTTGGCGACCGAGACGATGCGGCCGGTGAGCGTGGGGATCTCGATCTTGTCGGGAAGGTGGATGCCTGACTTGGTCTGTTTCTTGTCTTCGTCTTTGCGGAGCAGCACGCGCTTGCCGATGGGCTCAACGGTTTCGAGTGCGGTGGTTTTGGTGGTGCGATCTGCCATAGCGGGTCATGGTAAGGGTATGAAGAGGCCCGGGTTCAGTGAACCCGGGCCTAGTGGGGTTGTTGTGGTTGTTCAGGACTCGAGTTGACGCAGTGACAGGCCTTGGGAGGTGAGGCTTTCCTTGATCTCGACCAAGGAGGTCATGCCGAAGTTCTTGACGCCCATGAGTTCGGCCTCGGTCTTCATCACGAGGTCGCCGATGCTGGTGACGTTGAGCAGCGCGAGGGCCTTGCGGGCACGCACGGAGAGTTCGAGTTCGCTGACGGGGCGGTTGAGGGTGGTCTCGTCCCCGCCGACCTCGGCTTTGAGTTGCTCGTAGACCTGTGCCTTGGCGGCTTGCTGCTGGGCCTCGACGGCTTGCCCCAAATGCAGGCCACGCTGGGCGAGCATGGCTTTGATCTCATCGAGCGAGGCGTCGCCGAAGTTCTTGAAGCTGCGGAGCTCGGCTTCGGTGACCTTGAGCAGGTCCCCTAGCGTGCGGAGGTTCATCTTCCGCATCGCGTTGCGGGTCCGCACGGTCAGCTCGAAGTCGGTGACGGGCGTGTCGAGCAGAGCGGTGCTTTTCTCGGTGCGCTTTTCAGCGTCTTCGTCGATGAGTTGGCCACGGGAGGCATGCACATCTTTGAGGAACAGCCGTGCGCGGGCGTGGTTGGGATTGGTGGCGAGGACTTGGCGGATGCAGCGCTCGGCCTGGCCGAACTTGCCGCGGTCTTCGTAGAGGACCGCGAGGTTGATCAGCGCGTTGAGCGGCGGTTGGACGGTCCGGCAGACCTCTTCGTAGAGGTGCATGGCCTCGTCTTCCTCGCCGAGCAGGTCGAGGTTGTAAGCAAGCTGGAAGCACACGGCGCGGTCTTCGGGGTCGGCGGCGTAAGCAATCTCGTACTTCTCGATGGCCTTGATCCGGTCGCCGGCTTTTTCGGCGGCCTGGCCTTCATCGAAGTACTTGCGGGCGGTGGCGGTGTCGCGGATGTCTGCGGTCAGCGTGTCGGTCATGGGGCGTGTGTCTCGGGGCGTGAGGGATCGTATTGGACCATACAGCGTAAACGCGGGAGAGAAGTGGGGCAAATGGAGCAGGGAAGTCGGAGTGGGAGTGGGAAGTGGCCAGGGGCCAGAGGGGAGCCAGACGCTTCGCTGTGCTCGGCGTCGGCGTGGGAAAAGTTGATTGGTTGCTGATCTCCTAACCTCTCATCCCTGATACCTCCCTGCCGACCACTCCCCAACACCCACTTCCCACTCCCATTTCCTCCTTGCGCCCAGCATCACACCGGGCTCGGGGTGGATTCAAGGAGTTGCTGCATGATGCGTTGGGTGGTGGTGTTGTCGCCGTCGTGCATGAAGGACTTGCTGACGCATCGGTGGGCGAAGACGGAGATGACGTTCTTGGTGACATCCTCGGGCACGGTGTAGTCCCGGCCATCCAGCAGCGCGGAGGCCTTGGCGGCGCGGAGCAGGGCGAGCGAGCCGCGGGGGCTGACGCCCAGGTGTAGCTGATCGTGGTTGCGGGTAGCGGCAGCGAGGGCGACGACATACTCCACGAGCGTCGGATCGACCTTCACGTCCTCGGCACGCTTCTGCAGCTCGACCAGCTCGGCAGCGGTCATGATCGGCTTGAGCTCGGCGAGCGCGTGCCGCCGTGGGTCGAGCGTGAGGATGCGGGCTTCGTCGTCGGCAGAGGGGTAGCCCAGGTTGAGCCGCATGAGGAAGCGGTCGAGCTGCGACTCGGGGAGG
>DAIOEG010000321.1:0-3134 GCA_036746415.1 Phycisphaera sp.
GAAGGAACTCGAGCAGGAAAACGCCCGGCTCAAGCGGATCGTGGCCGACCAAGCGTTGGATATCACCATGCTCAAGGACCTTGCGGAGGGAAAATGGTGAGCCCGACGCGCCACCCGGGGGCGTCGTGAAGCGGTGGCGTATCTGCGGGATCGCCACCGCGTCAGCGAGCGTCGGGCGTGTCGCGTGGTCGGGCAGGCGCGTTCGACGCAGTTCTATCACCCTCGGAAGAAGGACGATGAAGCGATGATCGTGAGGACGATGCACGAGCCCCCGGGGGTGGTGAAGCGTCACCCGCGGTACGGCTATCGACGGATCCACGCGCTTCTGGCGCGTGAAGGGTTTGGATTGAACGTCAAGCGGACACATCGAATTTGGAAGCGGGAGCGGTTGAAAGTGCCTCGGAAACAAGTGAGGAAGCGTCGCTTGGGTTCGAGCGACAACAGCATCCAGCGTCAAAGAGCCGAGCATCTGAACCATGTGTGGGCGTGGGACTTCATCCACGATCGGGATGAGCGTGGCTGTCGGCTCATGTCGTGCTTCGATGCGCCCGCACCGCCCACCCGTGTCGGCCAGTCTTACACCGCTTCCTGCCAGCGGTCGCGCACTTCGCGTGCAAACGCGCACAACTGCGGGTCGTTGACCTTCAGCCGTGCCCGCTTGGCGTCGCCGGACTTCATCCCGCCGTACTGGTTCCGCCAACGATTCAGCGTTGCCTCACTCACCCCCAACGCCTGCAGAACCTGGCCGACCGACGCACCACCCGCCAGCATCGCGTCCGCCTCACGCAGCTTCGCAATGATCTGTTCGGGCCTGTGACGCTTGCGCTTTTCTTGACATCCGACATCGAAAGTCTCCTGGGCCAAAAGGCCGGTGAAGACCCTCATAACAACTGGATCAGGATTCGGGGGGCAGGTCAGCATCGTCTGCCCACCAGGACTCCGGCCAGTGGTCGGGGTAGTACGCGGCTCCGAAGTAGAACCGATGGAGCGGTGTCGGGCGCTTGTGTGACAAGGCGGTGTTCATTGTTGGATCTGGTTCGTTGCTGTAGTGCGAGATGTTTGAGATGCGAGACCGTGCGGCGGCTCATCGCATGAGTCACACGTCAATCGTGCAGGCGGTCGCGGTGTGCCCAGAGGCCAAGCGCCGGGTTGGAGATGTAAAAGACGGGTTGTCCGTCGAGGGTGTTGTGGCCGTCTTTGAGGCGTGGGAGCGCGTACTGCGAGGCGGCCTGTTCGTAGGGCATGGTATCGAAGCCGACGCGTTGGACCTGTTCCAGTGAGATATGCGGGCCTGGGCAGTAGGTGATGCGGAAGCGTCCTTCGCTGGAGCCGTGGATGAGGTGTGCGGCGGCGGAGAGGTTGTTGCGCAGCTCGGGGTGTGCTTTCAGGGCAGCGAGGGTGGCGTCGGTACCGTGGTAGCCGAACTGTGCGATGAGCTGGTCGATGCGTTCGTCTTCACCGAAGCCCTCGAGGGCGGGTGCGAGGATGATGAGGTGTCCGCCGTCTGCCATGGCCATGCGTGTGCGATAGATCGCCTTGTTTCCAAGCCAGGTCGTGGTGAACTCGTCGGGGTCGAGATACACGACGGCGGTCTGGATCGGCTCATCGAGGATGTCGAAGTTGGTCGCGCGTGAGAGCTCGGCCGCCTGATTGAAGGTGTCGTCGTCGTCGCCGGCGTAGAAGCCGCGCATGACGTAGCGGTTGGTGTCGTGGTCATTGGCCATGACGGTGAGGAGGAAGCCGATGTCGACGCGTGGGGCGACGAGGGAGTGGAAGGCGTCGTTGAGCGCGGCGCGGACGGGGGTGTGGATACGTCCCATGATGCGTTCCATGCCGTAGACCGCGCCCAGGAAGTGCGAGTGGTGGATGGTGTCCTGCCCGCCGACGCCGATGAGGATGTTTTTGGTGTAGTTGGCGATGCCGATGACTTCGTGCGGCACGACCTGACCGATGGAGAGGACCTTGTCGTATCGGCCCTCGATGAGTGCTTTGTTGATGGCGACGGTCATGGGCTGGTCGATGCCGGCCTTAGCGAGTCGGCCTTCGGAGAGCGCGTTCATGCGCTCCGCGGGGACTTGCCCGAGCGTGATGAGGTCGTCGCGCCAGCGGTGCTCGAGGATGCGCGACATCGGGACGCCCGGGAACATGCGTTCACACTGCACGGGCTTCATCGGCTTGTGCGTGCCCAGGGCGGGCATGACATCGGTGTGGATGTTTCGCTGCGTGAGCTGGTGGTAGAGGTACGCGGTGATGGGGCCTGCGTAGGAGTTGAGCCGGGTGATGTCGGGCGGGACGAGCAGGACGCGTCGGGCGTTTTTGCACCAGTGTTCGAGGGCGCGGTCGAGGTGAGCGTTGAGGGTCTGGTCGTTGATGATGGTGGTAGGCGAGCCGTGCGCGAGGAGGTTTGCCATGGTTGAACAATATCAGTGATGCTCAACGATGCGCGGGCATGAGCAGTGCGCACAGCTCGGCGACAAGCGTGGGCACGGGCTGGTCGACGCTGATGCACAGCGCGGCATCTCCGGGTTGAGCGGGCGGTGGTTCGAGGGTGCTGAACTGGCTGTCGAGCAGGGCGGGGTTGAAGAAGTGGCCCTTGCGGTCGGCGAGTCGGTCGGCGATGAGTGCCCGGCTGCCAACCAGGTGGATCAGGAGGCACGGCCCGCCTTGGCGGAGCGCATCGCGGTAGGAGTGCTTGAGGGCCGAGCAGGCGAGGATGGCCCCGCCGGCGGCGTTCCACGTCGGGAAGTGGCCCGTCATGTTGGCCAGCCAGGGTGCGCGGTCGGCGTCGGTGAGGGGTTCGCCGGCCTGCATCTTGGCCTTGTTGGCTGGGGGGTGGAAGTCGTCGGCGTCGTGAAACGGCAGGGATAGCGCGTCGGCCAGTGAACGCCCGACCGACGACTTTCCGCAGCCACTGACGCCCATGACGATGTAGATCACGCGGGGGTTCCTTGGGTCGGTGAACGCGTATTCATACCGGATGTGGAATAGTTTGTGGGTCCGGCTGGTTTCATGTGTTGTGAATGCGTGTGTTTGATGATCCCCGGTTGGGGGTCTACACTCCGGTCCCCATTGGAAAGGAACTTGCATCATGGCCAGCGAAGCGGTCAAGGAGTTTACGGACGGTAATTTTCAGG
>DAIOEG010000322.1:0-3129 GCA_036746415.1 Phycisphaera sp.
GGCGGAAGATGCGCATGCGCTGCACCTCGCTCGCGCCCTCGGCTTCAAGCATCTGGGACTGCTCGAGCGCGAGCAGGCGCGGGTGGGCCAGGTAGAAGGGGATCGCGATGCCCGGCACGCCGTCGGGGCTGAACCACTCGGTGGAGATCCAGCAGTGCGGCTTGAAGTGTTTCAGGCCGCGCTGATCGAGCTCGTCGTAGAGGCGCGCGATGGGCTTGGCGAGCGACGGCTGGTCGATGCGGAGGCGCAAATCACAGAACCGCAGGCCCAGCAGCCGGTCGTCGGAGAGTCGTTCCCACCCGGGTCGTTTGGGCATGGCCGGAGTGTAATGAGTGCGTCTGTGAGGCTGGTTGTGACGCGGGGTCTCGATAAACGTGTCTTGAAGTGGAGCCGAAGGGGATCGAACCCTCAACCTCTGCATTGCGAACGCAGCGCTCTCCCAATTGAGCTACGGCCCCGTGGGGGATGCTACATTGTGCATGGCCGGTGCGGTGGGGTCAAATCGGGCGATGCGCGCGGCATGATCAAGGCACAAAGGTCGTGTGCGTCTGAAGCGGCAGCGGCAGGTGTTCGACCGACAGGCCCGCGGGGGTGAAGTGGTAGAGCGGGGCTGCGGCGGCGTGAAACACATCGGCGGGGAACGCGGGGCCGGTGACTTGCGAGCCAGAGACGGCGGGGGACCAGGACACAGTTGTTCGGGCGAAGGTCTGCATGCGGTTTTGGTGAACGTGGCCCGAGGCGATAAGCGAGACATCGTGGTCGTTGCAGAGTTGCCACAGCGCGTGTCGGGCGGGGTCGGGCGGGCACCACTCGCGCTGCGCGGCGGTGAGCGGCGCATCGGGCGTGAGTAGGAAAACCGGTGCGTGGAGGAACAGCGCGACTCGGCGGCGCTGGCGCTGCGCGTTGATCAGCGCGTGCGTGAGCCAGTGGAGTTGATCGGCCTCTCTGGCGAGGCCCGAGCCCAGCAGCATGGCGTTGAGGCCCAGCAGTTGCCAACCTTCTTGATCGTGTGCGAAGCGGTCGTGGCCGAGGGCCTCACAGAAGCTGTCGATACGTTGCGCGGTGACTCGGCTGTCGCGCGAGCCGGTATGTGTGAAGTTGCCGACGTCGTGGTTGCCCGGGACGGTGAGGCAGGGGCAGGGGAGTTGGTGCAGGAGTGTGAGGACAGCGTTGAACTCGGCGGGGTCGGATCGGCCGTGGTGCGTGAGGTCGCCCGTGATGACGACAAGGTCGGGCTTTGCATCACGGACGGCGGGGAGGATGGCGAGCGCGTTGGCGTGACTGCGCGGCTTGTGCTCGGAGAGGTGCAGGTCGGAGAGGTGCAGCACACGCATGAGCAGATCGTAACGCGGGCCTACCATCGGTCATGACAACGACACACAACAAGAACGTTCCCAACCGAGCAAACGCGCTGCTGCATGAGACGAGCCCGTATTTGTTGCAGCACGCGTACAACCCGGTGGACTGGATGCCCTGGGGCGAGGCGGCGCTGGAGCGGGCACGGCTTGAGGACAAGCCGGTGTTCTTGAGCGTGGGGTACTCGACGTGTTACTGGTGCCACGTGATGGAGCGCGAGGTGTTTGAGGATGAGCAGATCGCGGCGCTCATGAACGAGCACTTCGTGTGCATCAAGGTGGACCGTGAGGAACGGCCCGACATCGATCAGGTATACATGCTGGCGGTGCAGCTCACGAGCGGCCGGGGCGGCTGGCCGATGAGCGTGTTCTTAACGCCCCCCGCGGGTGAGGGAGGTCAGGCGGGCGGGTTGGACAGGCAGGGCCTCCGGCCGTTCTGGGCGGGGACGTACGTGCCGCCGCGCCCGATGCACGGTGTCGCATCATTCCCGCAGGTCTTGACGTCGCTGCACGAGATGTGGCTCACGCAGCGAGCGAAGGTGATGGACCGTGCGCGCCGCGTGGCGGAGGCGGTGGAGACGCACGCGCAAGGGCAAGAAAGCAGTGAAGACGATGCGATGCCAGAGCGTGAGGCGATGCTCACAGTCGCCGCGCGGTCGGCCTCCGCGCTCATGCAACAGTACGACCCGCAGCACGGCGGATTTTCGGGCGAACGTGGCCCGAAGTTTCCAACTGTGTGTCACGTCGCGTACCTCCTGAAAGTGTTTGATAACAACGGGATGCTCACGCTCTGGCAGGCGATCGCTCACACGCTGGAACGCATGGCCTGCGGCGGACTCTTCGATCAGGTCGGCGGGGGGTTTCATCGATACAGCGTCGATGAGCAATGGCTCGTGCCACACTTTGAAAAGATGCTGTACGACCAGGGGCAGCTCTTGTCGCTCTATGCCAAGGGTGCTGCGATCGCAGAGCAGCGCGGCGAGAGCGAGCGGGCTGCGCTGTTTCGTCGAGTGATCGCTGAGACGGTGAACTACCTGCAGCGCGAGATGGTGGACGCGAGCGGCGCGCTGTGGTCGGCTCAGGATGCCGAGGTGGATGCGGTCGAGGGCGGGAGTTACGTGTGGACGCGCGAGCAGGTGCGTGAGGCGCTCGGGAGTGATGCGCAAAGTGTGCGGATGGCAGAGGCGTTGTACGGGATGGACGAGGGGCCGAACTTCGAAGACCCGCACCCGCCAACGGACACGGTGGCGCAGCCGGTGAACGTGCTGTTTCAGTCGGGCATGATGTCGGCGGTGGCTCGCCGGCTTGGTGTATCGATGGAGGAGCTAGAGAGGCAGAGGCAAACGATCAATGCGCGGCTGCTGGCGGTGCGTGATGCACGCAAGCAGCCGATGACCGATGACAAGGTGCTCGCAGCGTGGAACGGCCTTGCAATCCGGGGCTTGGCGGACGCGGGGCGATTGCTGGGCGAAGCGTCGTACGTGGCGATGGCGGGGCGCTGCGCTCGGGCGGTGGTGCAGCACATGACACGCGTCGAGGGTGAATCGGAGGGTGCACGCGAAAGATCGGTCCTGCGGGTGATGCGCGGCGGGAGGGTGAAACAGTCGGGTTTTCTGGAGGATTACGCGGGGATGGTCGATGGATTGCTCGCGTTGTCGTTGGCTCTTGAAAGCGGTGGCGACGCGACCGGCGCATCGTGGGCGTTGCAGACCGCGCGCGAGATCGAGGCCGCGCAGCGCAAACGGTTTGCGGATCCGGTGGGCGGGTACTTCGA
>DAIOEG010000323.1:0-3112 GCA_036746415.1 Phycisphaera sp.
GTCCGTTGCCCGATCTTGATGATGCGGGTGTAGCCACCGGGGCGACCGACCATCCGTGGGGCGACGTCCTGGAACAGCTTGTAGAGGACGCTACGGGTGCGGATCATTCGGCTCGCCATCCGCAGGGCATGGATGTACTTGCCGTGCTCTGCGGGGCTGCGTTGGTCTTTGGGTTTGTTCAGGAGATCCCCGAGGCGCAGCGAGATGGAGATCGTCTTCTCGGCGAAGCGACGCAACTCTTTGGCCTTGGGCTCGGTGGTGGTGATGCGCTCGTGCTCGATCAGGGAGGTGACCATGTTGCGAAACATGGCTTTCCGATGGGACGAGCTGCGGCTGAACTTGCGGCCCGAATTTTGGTGGCGCATGGTGCTAGGTCTCCTCGCGGGCAGGCGGCGGCCCCTGCCAGTTGTCGATCTTCATGCCGAGCGCCAGGCCCATCTGAGCCAAGATCTCTTTGATCTCTTTGAGGGACTTCCGGCCGAAGTTTTTGGTCTTGAGCATCTCGGCCTCGCTGCGTTGCACGAGGTCGCCGATGTAGTGGATGTTGGCGTTCTGCAGGCAGTTCGCCGAGCGGACGCTGAGTTCGAGTTCGTCAACCGAGCGCCACAGGTACTCGTTGAGTTTGTCGGATTCGCTTTGCTGCGGGATGGAGGCCTCTTCGATCTCTTCACGGTTGATGAAGATCGAAAGTTGTTCCTTGAGGATCTTCGCGGCGAAGGCGACGGCGTCCTCGGGGCGAACGGACCCGTCGGTCCAGACTTCCAAGGAGAGGCGATCGAAGTCGGTGCGGTGACCAACGCGGGCGTTGGTCACCCGGTAGTTGACTTTTTGGATCGGCGAGAACAGCGAGTCGATGGGGATCACACCGATCGGCATGTTCTCCTGCTTGTTTTGGTCGGCGGTGAAGTAACCGCGGCCCATGGCGCAGGACATTTCCATCCGCAGTCGGCCATCTTTGCTGATGGTTGCGATGTGCTGGTCGGGGCGCAGAACGCTGACGCCAGTCGGGCATTGGATGTCGCCGGCAGTCACCTCGCCTTCGCCTTGCTTATCGATGACGAGCGTCCGTGGGGTCGCGTCGTCCATGCGGATGAGCAAGGTTTTGACGTTGAGGATGATGTCGGTGACGTCTTCGACCACGCCGGGCACGGTGGTGAACTCGTGCAGAGCGCCCTCGATGCGGACGGTCGTGACGGCAGAGCCTTGTAGCGAACTGAGGAGTACGCGACGCAGACTGTTGCCGAGGGTGATGCCGTAGCCACGTTCCAGGGGCTCGCAGGTGAACTTGCCGTAGCTCTCGGTGAGCGTAGCGGTTTCCACCTCGAGCTTCTTCGGGCGAATGAGATCCCGCCAGTTTCTGGCGATGGTGTTTTGATCTTGCATCCGTACCTCCGTTTACTTCGAGTAGAGCTCCACGATGAGCTGTTCATCGATGTCTGATGAGATGTCCGAGCGAGTGGGTGCAGCGACAACTTTGCCGCGCATACCGTCTTTGTCGAGGTCGAGCCACGCGGGACGAGCTACGCGGTCGACGTTGGCGAGAGCATCGACGATCTTTTGGATCTTTCGGCTCTTCTCGCGGACTTCGATGACATCGCCGGGACGCACTTGGTACGACGGGATGTTGATGCGCTTGCCGTTGATGGTGAAGTGACCATGGCGGACAAGCTGGCGGGCTTCAGCGTGGCTGGACGAGAACCCGAAGCGCAGCGCTACGTTGTCGAAGCGACGCTCGAGCAGCATGAGCAGGTTCTCGCCGGTGACGCCACGCATGCGCGAGGCTTTGTAGTAGTAGCCGCGGAACTGTTTCTCCAGCAGGCCGTAGATGCGCTTGACTTTTTGCTTCTCGCGCAACTGCTGGCCGTAGTCGGAAGGCCGCTTTTTGCGACCTTGGCCGTGCTGACCCGGTGGGTACTGGCGGCGCTCGTAGCCACACTTCTCGGAGAAGCAGCGGTCGCCTTTGAGGAACAGTTTGGCATCTTCACGCCGGCACAGCCGGCACACGGGACCAATGTAACGAGCCATGGTTTAGACCCTCCTCCGTTTGGGCGGACGGCACCCGTTGTGCGGGATCGGTGTCACGTCCTTGATGGAAGTGACGCGCAGCCCGGAGCTTTGCAGACCCCGGAGTGCCGACTCGCGGCCAGCACCCGGACCCGACACGCGGACGGAGATCGTCTGCATGCCATGGTCTTGGGCTTTGCGGGCGGCATCGTCGGCTGCGAGCTGTGCGGCAAACGGCGTCGACTTGCGTGAACCCTTGAACCCACGCACCCCAGCCGAGGCCCACGCGATGGTGTTGCCGTTGACGTCGGTGATGGTGATGAGGGTGTTGTTGAAGGTCGAGTTGATGTGGGCAACACCGGTCGAGATGTTTTTCTTGACCCGGCGCTTCTGCTTGCCCTTGTCGGATTGGTTGGTGCTTGCCATGCGTTAGGCCTTCCTCTTGTGGGCCACGGTGCCGCGCTTCGGACCTTTGCGGGTCCGGGCATTGGTGTGGGTCCGCTGGCCACGAACCGGCAAGCCGCGACGGTGCCGAAGGCCGCGGTAGCAGCCGAGGTCCATCAACCGCTTGATGTTCATCTGGACGTCGCGACGGAGGTCACCCTCGACCTTGAACTCGGTCTCGATGACGGTGCGGATGCTCTGCACTTGGTCGTCGCTCAAGTCGTCGGTGCGCAGGGCCAAGCCGATGCCCGATTTGTCGAGGATCTGCCGAGCGGAGGTTCGGCCGATGCCGTAGATGTATGTGAGCGCGATCTCCACGCGCTTGTTTCGGGGCAAGTCCACCCCAGCGATGCGTGCCATGGTGGGTCTCCTATCCTTGCCGCTGCTTGTGCTTGGGGTTGTCGCAGATCACCCTGACCACACCTTTGCGGCGGATAATCTTGCACTTGTCGCAAATCTTTCGGACGCTAGCTCGAACTTTCATTGCTTCCTCATGAGTAGTGCCGTGGCACCGGAGGCTGGCACTGCGCCACCCCTGTGATGATGCCCCGACTTGGATCGAGACTGGCCCGTTGGACCAGTACACGCTGCCCCGTCCTGATGTGCACGCCGTGGCGTTGCGCTGCAACCGGAGCACCACCCCGTGTGCGATCAGCTCGCCGGC
>DAIOEG010000324.1:0-3093 GCA_036746415.1 Phycisphaera sp.
GCGGATGTCAAGATGTCGGCGTTCGCATTTCGCGGGGCGGAATCGCTATGACCGTGGCGCGCAGGCATCGCCAACCGCGAGGACGACTGCTGGGGGAGGTTCTGGGACAAGCGCAGAAGCTCAAAGGCTCAACTCAGGCTTGGTACAGGTTCGGGGACAAGCGCAGACTCGAAGGTCGCATCGTGTTCTGATGACGATGGCCCGTGTTGACGATCATGGCCATACCGTGTCATGCGTGTGCGAGCTGCGACTGCTGGGCCTTGGGAAACGTGATGTGCAGCAGTGTCGCGTGCTGTGTGATGTGCATGTCGGCGGGGCGCATCGCGGCGGGCAGGAGTGCCGTATCGCCGGCGAGCAGGGGGGTTGGCTCGCCGGTGGTGGTGAGTGTCATGGCGCCGCGCAGGAGCATCAGTGCGGAGGGCTCGTGTCCGCCGATGCGGTCGTGAAATCCCGCGGGCATGATGAGTTCATCGATGCGGAAGAACTCGCACACGACGCGCCGCGTCACCTGGGCGGGTGATGTGCTCAAGACGCGGTTGACCTCGTATGCGCGGACATCGGGCGGGCCAAGGTCGATGCACGCGAGCGCTTGCTCGATGTGAAGTTCGCGTCCTTTACGGCCCCAGTCGTACACGCGGTACGTGGTGTCGCTGGGCGTCTGGACCTCGGCGACGAGGATGCCCGCCCCCAGCGCGTGGCACGTGCCGGAGGGCAGGTAGTGGCAGTCGCCTGGTTTCACGGGCACTTCGATCAGCAGCGGGACGACGGCGGCGTCGGTGTTTGTCAGCAGCGCAGCGCGGAGCTGTTCGGGCGTGACACCGGCGCGGACGCCTTTATAGATCACGCTGCCGGGCTCGGCATCAGCGATGTACCACGCCTCGCTCTTGAGGTACGCATCGGGGTGCTTTGTGGCGTAAGCGAGCGAGGGGTGGACCTGCACGGAGAGGTGCTGACGCGCGTCGAGGTACTTGAGCAGGACGGGGAAACCGCCGGCGTCGCTCGTGGGCAGGTGACCCATGACGCCGCGCGGTTCACGCTGGATCAGACTGTGCAGCGACTGGCCGGCGAGCGGGCCGAAACGGACCCTTGAGCGTTCCGCTCCGCCGCCGCCGCCCGAGGCGCTGGTGCTCGCCAGGTCGGCAAGCTCCCATGACTCACCGATGGGTTTGCTGTCATCGCCCGGAAGCGATCGGCCCAGCTTCGTGAGCGTGCGGCCGCCCCACACTTTTTCCTTGTAGATCGGCGAGAATAACAGCGGATGATCGGCTCGGTCCATGTGTGGCTCCTTACACCGCATGGTATCGCCCTGACGCAACTCAATGACAGCGCCCAAAGCGTGAGGCGACTCAAATCGCAGCGAGAGCGGCGTCTGCCTTACGACGGAGTTCGCTGATCTGCTGTTGCACTTCGGAAAGCTCCGCGTCGTGGTCGATCAGCATGCAGAGGGTCTTGGCGATGCTGACAACAGGCGGATAGCCGTAGGCCCCGGCGTCTGCAGCGATCTGGAGACAGAGCGTGTAGACCCGGCCGGTGGGCTTGAGGCCGTTGTTGATGAGGAACTCATCGAGCTTGAGGACAGTCTCGTCCAGTTCGTGTGTGAAGCGTTTGATCAGCGGCCTCATTGAGGAGTCGTTCCAGAGCGTGCTGACGAGGGGGGTGGCGCGTGTGGGTGAGGCGTCGGGTACTTCGCGCATCAAGGGTGCCAGTGTGTCTTCAAGCATGCCACGGTCTGCGGGCTTGATGATGACTCCACGGAAGCCCATGGCCATCGCGCGCTCGCCGGTTTCTTTGCGCTCATCTCCGGTGATGGCGACCGCGTCGGTCTGCACGCCGGTGCGTCTGATCTTGAGCAGCAGCTCAAAGCCATCGGGGTCGTTCAGCCAGATGTCCAGAAGCAACAGGTCGTAGCGTGCTTCCTTCAGCAGCACCATCGCGTGAGGGATGTCTGCGCACTCGTCGACGCGCAGGCCCATTTGCGTGAGGTGGTGGCTGATGAGTCGCCTGGAGGCGGCGGAGTCATCGACGTAAAGCACGCGTCCTGCGAGCTTGATGGCGTCGGCTCGGCCCGCTGAGGCAGACGCGCTGCCGTCGGTTGGCTCTTCGGTGGCGAGCCCTTCGAGCAGGCCCTCGATGTTGAGCACCTCGTTGAACTGCACGCCGATCTCGTGCACGCCTCCCGTGAGGTAGACGCAGCGTGAGACGACCGAGGCGAGGCCGACCTGTTCGCCGCTTGGCGTGATGAGGGTGACGGCACACTTGCTGCCGGGGTGGACGAACTGCCCGTGGAGGAAGCCCATGCCGTGGGCGCTGATGTTTCGGCCGCGTACGGTAAAGGGCGTGACGGTGACGCCTTGGTCGATGCCGATGATGGTGACCACGCCGCGGGGGAACGGCTGGCGGGGGGATCTACGTTTATTTCGGCCGCTGAACGCGGCGTCCCGCTCATCGAGCATGCGCAAAAGCTTCTGCATCTCCAGATCGCTGAGTCGGATCGTGGAGCGTGGCTTGTTGCGTTCGGCAATCGTCGGCATGGGGCTTCCAATCAAGTGACATGGGACGCCCTGGAATCCCTGCTTGTTGTCATCGTCTCTCGGGAGCAACAACGTAACTTGCGACGACCGCCGATAACCGTCGCCACCTCTCCGCCACCTCGCCGCCACCTTGCCGCCAACTTGTTGCCACTCGGTCGCCAACCCGCCCGGACCGGTCCGGCAAACGCAGATACCATCCCCTCATGCTCCAGCGACGAAAGACCCGTTCCATCACCCTCGGCGACGCGACGCACGGCCCCGTGACCATCGGCGGGGATTCGCCTATCGCCGTGCAGTCCATGACCTCTTGCTACACCTACGAGGTGGACACCTGCGTCGCCGAGATCAACAAGCTCGCTGCCGCCGGCGCGGATGTCGTCCGCGTGGCCGTGCCCAACCGTAAAGACACGCAAGCGCTGAAGGACATCATCCCACAGGTCCGTGTCCCCATTGTTGCTGATGTGCACTTCCACTTCGGGCGAGCGCTCGAGGCCATCGAGGCCGGCGTGCACAAGATCCGGCTGAACCCCGGCAACATCAACGACCGCGCACAGGTTGAAGA
>DAIOEG010000325.1:0-3054 GCA_036746415.1 Phycisphaera sp.
ATATCATGCCCCACCCGCCCCTGACACCACCCCCACACACGCCGACCCTCAGCCACGCGAAGGGTCTGGCCAAACCCGGAACCCCCCACCATGGCCGGCCACTCCCACTGGGCCAACATCCAACGCCGCAAAGGCGCACAAGACTCTAAGCGGGCCAAGCTCTGGTCCAAGTGCGCCCGCGCACTCATCGTCGCCGCCAAGCAGGCCGGCGGAGACCCCAGCGCCAACCTCGCCCTCCGCTACGCCATCGACGACGCCAAGGCACAGAACATGCCCAACGCCACCATCGATAAAGCCATCAAGAAAGGCACCGGCGAAGGCGACACCGACACCTGGGAAGAGATCACCTACGAGGGCTACGGGCCACACGGCGTCGCCATCCTCCTCGAAGCCCTGACCAACAACCGAAACCGTACCGCGCCCGAGCTCCGCACCCTCTTCGACAAGGCCGGCGGAAACCTCGCCGCCGCCAACAGCGTCGCCTACAACTTCCAACGCCGCGCACGCGTCACACTCCCACTGGACGCCGCCACCGAAGACACGCTCCTCGAACTCACCCTCGACGCCGGCGTCGATGACATCACCCAGCAGGACGACGAGTGGGTCCTGCTGGGCGACCCGACCCAGTACGCCAAGCTCCGCGCCGCGATCGAACACGCGTCCCTGCCGATCAGCGCCGCGGGCCTCACCATGATCCCCCTGAACACCGTCACCTGCACCGGCGAGGACGCCCGCAAGCTCCTCGCCTTTGTCGAGTCCCTCGAAGACCACGACGACATCCAAAAGGTCTACGCCAACTTCGACATCCCCGATGACGAACTGGCACACCTATGACCACCACCACACCACCACCACACGCGGATGCTGAGCGAAGCGAAGCGTCTGGCGCTCTTCTCCCCACCCCACTCAACGACACCCCCCAACCTTCCCCACTCACCGCGGGCCTCCGCGCCGCCTACGCCAACCGCGTCCCGGGCCTGCTGCTCTCGCTCTTCGCCGTCGCGGTGCTCCTGTCGTACTGGTACCTCCCGCCCGCGCAGCGCGCGCTCCAGCAACTCTCCGACCTCAAGCAAAACACCGGCCTGCTCTTCCCCTTCCTCAGCACCGCGCTCTTCGGCGGCGTCTTCCCCTGGCTCGTGCAACGACTGCTCCCCTCGCAACGCGCCAAGGCCACCATCCCCGCACTGGTCTTCATGACCATCTTTCTTGGCCTCAAAGGCATCGAGGTCGAGTTCCTCTACCGCTTCCTCGCCCACTACGTCGGCAACGACACGTCCTTCACCACCGTGGCCACCAAGATCGTCTTCGACCAGTTCATCTACTGCCCGCCCTGGGCCGTGCCCTCAACCTTTCTGGCGTTCCAGTGGCAGCAAAACGGCTTCCGCATCACGCCCATCCTCACCCGCATCCGCGCGCTGGGCGTCCCACGCTGGTACATGCGCGACATCTTCCCCGTGCTCATCAGCAACCTGTGCGTCTGGCTGCCCGCCGTGTGCGTCATCTACCAACTGCCTCTTGCGCTACAGCTCCCGGTCATGAATATCGTGCTGTGCTTCTGGATGCTCATGCTCGTCTTCATGACCACCGAGAACAACAAGGCCGCTGCAACACCATGACAAAACGCCAAGACGCTAAGGAGGCCAAGACCCGCCAGGCCCCATCCAAACGCGACCATGCCATCACCATCACTCACGATGCAATGAAATGGTTTTGACTGTCATGATCGCATCGCTCTGATGCCTGCTCCGCGTCCTCCGCGCCTCCGCGTTTCAAAAACACATCCCAAAAACAGAAGCCCACGTTCAATGAACGCGGGCTTCCGATCAGGTTCAATTGTGAATCACATCACGCCGCGTCGCGGATCTTGTCCGCCATCTGCCGTCGGCGTCGGCCGACGGTGCGCTGGTCTGCCGACATGCGTCGCGTCGGCTCTTCCTGCATCGCAAGCACGAGCTCGACCGGGTCGCTCGCCCACAGGTCCGCGCCGATCTCCTCGGCCAAGCCTTCGGCACGGTTGAACACGCCGCCGCCCACGATGACCTGCACGTTCGGGCATGCGCCGATCTCGTGCAGGTGGTCGATCAGCAGCCGGGTCTGCGGCACGGTCGAGGGCAGCGCGCCGAACACCACGAGCTTGTCGATCTTCATCTCGCCCAGCTGGTTGACGATCTCGTCGTTGGCGATCCCTCCGCCGGCGTAGTACACGGTGTAGCCCGCGGCTTCGAGCAGGTCGCTGGCGATCTGCGCGGCGAGCTCTTCAGACTCTTCTTCGCCGCAGGTGAGCAGCACGGTCTGGCCGTTGCGGTCGGCGTAGTTCAGACGCATCGCGAGCTGGTCGACCAGCATCCGCAGCATCCGCGTGCCGAAGTGGTAAGCCATCTCCGTCAACTGGTCGTGACGGTGCAGGTTAGAGAGTTGTTCCAGCGTCGGCCAGATGAGGTGTGTCACGATGCGATCGGCCGGTGCGTCGGCCGCGTAGACCTCATCCATGACGCCGCGTGCGCCGGGCCGGTCACCGCTGATCAGGGCGGTGAAGAATCGTTCGAGCAAAGCATTACGTCGGTCAGCCATCGGGGTGCGTCTCCGTTGCCTTCGGCGGTTCCGATCCGGTCGGCACCACGTGGGCGAGAATGAAATCGGCTGCATCAGCCGGCGGTCACATCGGCCCAATCGCCGTGCAACCGTTGCCACTGCCTATCGGTGTCCCACACCAACGCAAAACAACGAAAAAACCACACTCCACATTGAACGTCCGATCGCAAAAACCCGCTCCAACCACTACTGATGGCCCACCTTTTATGGGCCGCGCCCAAAACCCCAAAGACCCGATAAACACGGCCGCCCCCAACACAACGATCCAAACGCCCCGCACGCCAACCACAACCCCCAAACTCCAACCCCCGCAACGCTCCGCTTATGCTGTTCACAACGACTGCAACGCCACGCGGAGACCCACCATGCACCACCTACAACGCCACTCCACGCTCCTCGCCCTGCTGTTGATCCCGCTGCTGCTCACCGACAAGTGGGCGGCCGTCGTCCCGATCATGCAGA
>DAIOEG010000326.1:0-378 GCA_036746415.1 Phycisphaera sp.
AGCATGACACCCGAGGCCAACAGCGCAACGGGCACGCTGAGGGCACCCGAGGCGAGCGGGCGGTGACGCTTGGTGGGGTGCCTGCGGTCCGCCGCAAGATCGCGCAAGTCGTTCAGCAAATACACGGCTGATGCCGCGAAGCAAAACGCAACGACCGCGATCAACCCAGCGACCCACTTCCGGGGGTCGTGGAACTGATGGCCCGCGAGCAGGGGGGCGAGCAGCAAAAGGTTTTTGACCCATTGATGCGGTCGGCATGCTTTCAACAGCGCGGCAGATGTGGAAGGGCCTGCGTCGCTCAAGCGGATCAGGCGATCGGAGCCAGACGCTTCGCCCCGCGGAAGCGGCTTAGCGTCGGCGTGGGGGCGGGTGTGTGTG
>DAIOEG010000326.1:388-3049 GCA_036746415.1 Phycisphaera sp.
GAGTTGGATGCGCTTGGGGCCGGCGAGGTAGGCGTGGCGGGCGTGTTGCCAGACGGGCAGGTCGGCCCGGCTATCACCTATGTAATCGTAGGACGCGCCGTGGCCCACCGCGCTACGTAGCGCATCGAGCTTGCCCTGGCCGACGCAGTTGGTGGTCGTGTTTGGGCTGTTGGTGGCGACGACGTGCACGGTGGTGTTCAGCTTGGCTTCGAGGTGTTGTGCGACGGCGAGTGCCCAGGCGTGATGTGCGCCGGTGGCGAGGTAGACGGGGCGCTGCGCAGTGGCCGCGCCTTCGATCATCGCCAGCACTTCGGGGCGATATGTGAGCGTCGCGGGGTCGAGGGGCACGAGGTCGGCCACGCGGGCCTTGAGCGCGGGGATGCCACACTTGATGGCGGTGAGCACGAGCGGCAAGAGCAACCACGGCCGACGGCCGAGGATGCGTGCGAGGGCTTCCCAGAGTCGGTCGCCAACGATGAGCGTGCCGTCGAGGTCCACACACAACGGCACGCGCTCGCCGACGTGCGTCGGTGTCGTGTGCTGCTGCGGCGCGGGTGGGGGGGATGACGACATGCGGCTGATCCGTATTGAACCACATCGGCAGGCGTGTGCCAGTCAACCCGTTGACCATGATGCTTGGCGCGGGTTTTGATTGAACCGCAGAGGCGCGGAGGACGCGGAGAAGGGCAGAGTTTTTTGCCGCAGATGGACACAGAGTCAAAGCAGCATGCAGTGAGCCACGGAACATGAAGAAGTCGCTGAAGGGAGGTCGTCAAGCATGGGTCGGAGGGATTGAACTGAATGTCGATTCATGTCCGTGAGTTCCTCATGTTCCGTGGTTTGATGTCTTCTCTCCCATCTGTGTTCATCTGTGTCCATCTGTGGCTAAAAACTCTTCTCCGCTCCGCGTCCTCCGCGCCGTGTGGTTCAACTATCCTTTGTTTTTGCCTCGATCCACGTGAAGCCATGAAAGTCCATCGGCAGGCCATCCTCGTGTTCGCCATCACCGCTGTGGTCGTGTCCACAGCATTGTTTGCGTGGCGTGGCGTGTGGCGTGGGGCTGAGGGGTCGCTTGATTTCACGATGGTGCATGCATCCGCCCACCAGTGGCTGCACGGCAACGATCCGTACCCGTTCGACGCGCTGTACGACGTGTACGTCGAGCAGGGCGGGTTGGCGGAGGGTCGGCAGAGTCGGCCGAGGGACCCGGTGTGGTTTGCGTCGCTGTACCCGCCGATGACGTATGCGGTGTTGTCGCCGCTGGGGGCGTTGGACTGGCCGGGGGCGCGGGCGGGTTGGCTCATCATCAACGTGCTCGCAACGCTGGCGGTTCTCGCATGGCTCGTGCGACGCCGACCTGCGCGGGCGAGCGCATGGTCGGTGCTGCTGGTCCTCGCGGCGGTGCTGGCCAGCGCGCCGCTGCACACGACGCTGGCGTTTGGTCAGCTTGGGCTGGTGACGCTGGCGCTCATGCTGCCGGCGATGACGCTCGCGCTGCGCGGTGCCAGCGAGACAACATCACGGTGGGACACGGCCTTCGCGGGTGTCGCACTGGCGCTGGCCGGCGCGCTCAAGCCGCAGTTGCTCGCGCCGATCGCGGTGGCGCTGCTGTTCACGTCTGCGTGGCGGAGCGTGTGGTTTGGCGTCGCGGTGGGTGTCGTCATCACGCTGATCGCATCGCTGCGCATCGAGGCGACGTGGCTGGCGCACTGGATCGAGAACGTGCGGTCGTTTGCAGACACGGGGTTTGCGGACCCGTCGGCCTCCAATGACCGGGCGTATCAGATGATCCATCTCTCGCCGCTCTTGCATCGGTTGATGCCCCCGGACGCGGCGAGGCCTCTTGCGCTGTTGTTGCCGATTGTTTTGTTTTTATTGGGGATTATGCGTCACGTGCGGTCGCGCGATGTACTGCGGCTGTTGTCGCTGGCGTCGGTGGTGACGCTCTTGGTGACGTATCACCGCACGTATGACGCGGTGATGCTGGCGGTGCCGCTCGTGTGGGCGTGGGCGCGGCTGGTGCGACATCGACGAGACACCATCAGCTGGTGTGTGCTTGTGATGTTGTTGCTGCTGGCGATGCCGTTGCCACAGGCGCTGGCGTCATTGTCGATGCGCGGGACGCTGCCGACGGAGCTGCTCAGTCAGCCCGCGTGGGTCGTGGTGGTGCTGATGCATCACAACGTGCTGCTGGTGGTGTTGGCGGTGGTGCTGCTGGTGTGCGGTGAGATGGCGGGGTCTTCCGCAGATGGCGCAGAGAGCGCAGATGATCCTGAGTTCTGATGGCTGACCCCTGCTTCATCGGCGACATCGTCGGATCATGCGGGCTCGCCGTAGCGGATCCATTCGAGGATGAGTCCCGAGGGCGGGAGCGTTGGCCCGGCGTCTCGGCGGTTGTTGGTGAACAGGGCGTGGCGGGCGGCGTCGTATCGCAGCCGGCCCCGGCCGATGTCCACG
The DNA here is from genome assembly GCA_036746415.1 of Phycisphaera sp. Classification (GTDB taxonomy): domain Bacteria; phylum Planctomycetota; class Phycisphaerae; order Phycisphaerales; family Phycisphaeraceae; genus DAIOEG01. The sequence continues at coordinate 2,846 of DAIOEG010000326.1, forward strand.
AGCGTGCCGGCCATGATGCGGACCATGTTGTAGAGGAACCCGCCCCCGGACGTCACAACGTGGAGTTCTCGCCCGGTCGGTAACGCGTGCATCTCGACGGCGCAGGTGTGGACGGTGCGCACGGTGGACAGCCGGCCGTGGCCGGTGGCGGTGAACGCGGCGAAGTCGTGCTCGCCGACGAGGTCCTGCGCCGCGGCGTTCATC
>DAIOEG010000327.1:0-3029 GCA_036746415.1 Phycisphaera sp.
CGCCCGCTGAACTCGACGCCGAGCTGGCGGCGCTCAGTGGCTACGGCACGGGATCGGCCGACGATGAGACGGACAATGGCGTCCGCATCGACTTCCTCGACAACCCCGTGGATTGGGACTTCAACCTTGGATCGAATCCGAACTACCTCAGAGACCTCGCCGACGGCATCACCGATGATGCCGAGGAACGCACGATGCTCACCCGCTGGCTCCAGAGCGCGACAACCGGCCGGTCCGACGCCTTCATCGCCTTCATCAAGATCGAGGGCTACCCCGCCGAGAACTTCAGCAGCAATGCTGGCGCCCCAGTCGAAGCCCTGGACGCGGTTGTGCTCTTCAACCGTACCAATGTGAACAACATCCAAGGCACCGTCCTGTCGATCGATAAAAGACTCCCCTGATTTCTTATGACCTTCATCCCAGTTTAGCCAGTCCATGCCATGACTGGGATGTTGACTCCGAGGGATCATTGCTGCGTGTGGCTCATGGAGCGATGGTTGTGGCATGACCAACACGACCGATGAAAGCAACATGTTGTCAATGAATGCACGTCCTTGCCACATGCCCTCATCGACATTGAATCCACCCGCATAACCGCCCTCACAGGTTTTTCATAATTTAGGAGGGAGACGACACGATGAAATCGTTGCCGATCTCGGGACGGGGGTTATACTGAGTAAGCTATTCGAGGAGGTGTGAGATGCCCCGCATTCGCTGCGCGTTTACGTTGATTGAGCTGCTGGTTGTCATTGGGATCATTGCCCTTCTCGTGGGCATCCTGCTGCCGGTGCTGGGGGCGGCGCGGCGGACGGGGAAGACGGCTGTGTGCGCCAACAACCTCAAGACCCTGGGACAGGCGACGATGCTGTACACACAGGACTTTGATCGGTATCTGCCGCAGCCGGTGAACAACGGAGCGCTGAGTACCGAAGCTGCGGCTCGGGCCTTATGGTTCAACGCAGTCGATTATTACCTCGATCAAGTGAATAAAAACTACGCTTCCGGCAATGCACAAAGAAACCACGTCCAATACAAGCAAGACCCCGTCTGGCTCGATGTCCCGGAGGGCGGCACGACAGTTGCCAACACCCCGGTCTCACGCGAAAATCAGCGGACCTTTAAAATGAATGATGCGCTGGGTTTCAGACAAGGCACGACTTGGAAATCGTATCGCATCACCGAGATCAAGATCCCTTCATCAACCGTCATGTATGCGGATGCACGTGCATTCGATACTCCTTCGACGACTACCGGTAACATCGACACTTCGCCAACGGGTATGGGAGGGTTCGGCCTCAGCCCAGCACTTGTCGGTCTACGACACGAGGGCGGAGCCAATGTCGGCAAGATCGATGGCTCTGTCTCGCTTGAGCAGAATAACGCCAGACTGGTTGGCGCGAACGGATATGTCGGATGGCACTTGGACACCAACACACCCGCCAACCTTGCGAACCGTGCCAATTGGCCCAACGTGATCTTTGATTGGGAAAATCGCGAGTATTGATGTGCTGCGTCATGAAGCCGTGCATCAATAAACACTGAGTCGAGTCGTCGCTTTGGTCCACACCGATTATGATCCAATCAACATCACGACCGGCGAGTGAGCTCGCGGGCTACGTGAGTTTTTGGCTTGCTGTTTGGGGCTAGTCGTGATCACGGGTGACGACGCGGTAGTCTTCGCGTTCGCCTCGGCCGGTGACGGGGTAGTCTTTGCGTTGGGGGTGTGCGGGGTAGGTTTCCCACGTGAGGATGCGGCGGAGGTCGGGATGTTTATCGAAGCGGATGCCGAACATGTCGAAGACCTCCCGTTCGAGCCACTCGGCCCCTGGCCAGAGGTTAGTGGCGGTGGGCAGGTGTAGCGCGGGGTCGTGTTCGGTGCCTGTGGTGTCGAGGGTGGGGTCGAGGAGGACTTTGACAAACAGGCGCGTGTTGTGCTGGGTGCCCAAAAGGTTGTAGACGACGGCGAACCGGCCGGCGGGCGAGCCGGCGCGGGGCTGGGGGTAGCCCAGGTAGTCGATGCCGGTGATGTCGGAGAGGAAGTCGTAGCCCTGCTTATCTTTCAGGAACGAAAGCAGCGGGTGCAGGTCGGCGTGCTCGACGACGATGGTGGTCTGGCCACGGAACTCGGTGGCGAGCAGGCGGGCTTGCGGGAACGCGGCCTTGATGGCGGGCAGCGTGGGATGGTTGAGCGTGGGTGCGGTGGTGGACATGCGAGGATGTTAAGGCGGCGGGGCGCAAAGTGAAATGTGCCGGGGCGGAAAAAGTTGGTGCGTGTTGCATGTTGCCATGCGCGTGGGCGATCGAGCGGTTGTGGTTGCCCGGGCGGGCGAGTCATCCGTTATTCTCCCTGTCCTGACCCCGCACCCATTTATTGAATCGGACACCATGAGCATCCTCGTTCACGCCGGCACCAAAGTCATCACGCAGGGCATCACCGGCACGGCCGGTCAGTTTCATACGACCAGCTGCTTGAAGTACGGCTCGCAGATGGTCGGCGGGGTGACGCCGGGCAAGGGCGGGAAGACCGACGAGAACGGCCTGCCGGTGTTCAACACGGTCGATGAGGCGGTCAAGGCGACGGGCGCGGACGCATCGATGATCTTCGTGCCCCCGCCGTTTGCGGCGGATGCGATCATGGAGGCCGCTGATGCGGGTATCACGCTGGTGGTCGCGATCACCGAGGGCGTACCCGTCACCGACATGACGCGCGTGAAGCGGTACCTCGCCCAGCCACGCTTTGCGAGCACCCGGCTCATCGGGCCCAACTGCCCCGGCGTCATCACGCCGGGCACGAAGAACCCCAAATTCGGCGAGCCCGGACAACCTGAGACCACCGGCGGGTGCAAGATCGGCATCATGCCCGGCTACATCCACACGACCAAGGCGCAGAGCAAGACCGGTAAGGGTGTGGGCATCATCTCGCGCTCGGGCACGCTGACGTACGAGGCCGTGTGGCAGACCGGGAATCAGGGCCTTGGCCAGACGACGTGCGTGGGCATCGGCGGGGACCCGGTGCGGGGGCTGAACTT
>DAIOEG010000328.1:0-3028 GCA_036746415.1 Phycisphaera sp.
GTAAGACCATGAAGCGTGGGGCGTGTGCGTGTGCGTGTGCGTGTGCGTGTCGTGCGGGCCACGGCTGGGCGTAAATGCGTTATCTTTGAAGGGCGTCTATCGAGGACGCGTTTCAACCCCTTGCAGGATGCAACCGGATGCTGTCCGCCCAGTTCTTCGTGAGTTTGATGGTGATCGCCGTGGTGCTGCCCAGTGCGTTGGGCGCGGTGTCGTACCTGATTTTTCTGGAGCGCAAGGTGGCGGCGTGGGCGCAGGACCGCATCGGGCCCAACCGTACGAACTTCTCGTTCGGGCAAGGAGATTTGCTTGAGAAGGTGCCGGGCTTGAAGCTGCTGAGCACGACGAAGTGTTTCGGCCTGGGTCAGGCGCTCGCGGACGGCGTGAAGCTGCTGTTCAAAGAGGATTACACGCCGCCTTTTGTGGACCGCACGTTGTTTCTGATGGCTCCGGTACTGGCGCTTGTGCCGGCGCTGATTGGCTGGGCGGTGATTCCTTGGGGCGGGTCGTGGCAATTTGGCGGGCTGACGTTGGGCGGTTACGAGTTGGTGCAGCCGGGCGTGGTGGATGTCGCGGTGCTGCCGATTAACCTGGGCGTGATTTACATCCTGGCGATCGGGTCGTTGTCGGTGTACGGCATCGTGCTTGGCGCGTACGCCTCGAACAACAAGTACAGCTTCCTAGGTGGGCTTCGGGCGACGGCTCAGATGCTCAGCTACGAGATCCCCATGGGCGTGTGCGTGCTCATCATGATCCTGCTCTACCGCTCGGCCAACGCGAACATCATGGTCGATGAGCAGGTCGGGGCCGGCGGGCTGGACCTCTCGACCGCGTGGGGCATCGTCGCGCACCCGCTGCTTGCGATCATCTTCTTCACGTGCGTGCTGGCGGAGTGCAACCGTGCGCCGTTTGACCTCGCCGAGGCGGAGCAGGAGCTGGTGGGCGGGTTCCACACCGAGTACAGCTCGATGAAGTGGGCGAGCTTCTTCCTGGGCGAGTACATGCACATGATCACGGGCGCGGCGTTTTTCGTCGTGCTGTTCCTGGGCGGGTGGTCGCCGATCCCGTTTGTGAATGTACTCCCCGAGCTGTCGAGCAGCGATGGGTTGCTGGGCGGCCTGGCGCTTGTGCTGATCAAGTTCAACGTGTTTGCAGGCAAGGTGGCGTTCATCCTGTTTGTGATGATGTGGGTGCGTTGGACGCTGCCGAGGTTCCGGTTCGATCAGCTGATGAAGCTGGCGTGGCGGGGTATGATCCCGCTGGTGCTGGTGATGCTGGTGGTGGTGGGCTTCATGACGTATCTCAAGGTGACGGGCTGGTGGTGGTACCTGCTGGCGAACGTGGTCGTCGCGGTGGGCGGCGCGGTGGTGGGGCCGATGCTGCCGACGGGCCCCGCGGTGAACCGCCGGGTGCCGTTGTCGGGGTCGCGTTACAGCCCGGCTTGAGCTTGGGTGTTTGAAGTTGCGTGAGTGAATGAAGAAGCCCACGGTCACTGACCGTGGGCTTTTGTTGTCGTGGAGTGATTGCTGGCTTCAGGTCGTGAGGATCTGTTCGATGTGGGTGAGGGTGTCGTTGTCGAGCGGGCCTGCTTCGAGGGCTTTGGCGCAGTCGAGGACTTGCTGGGGCCGGCTTGCGCCGATGAGGGCGCTGGTGATCGCGGGGTCGCGGAGCGTCCAGGCCAGCGCGAGCTGCGCGAGGGACTGGTTGCGCCTTTCGGCGAGCTTGTTCAGCCGCTGGAGTTGTTGGACGAGGGCCGGCGTGATGCGGTCTTCTTTGAGGAAGCCGTCGGGGTTGTGGGCGCGGGAGTCCTGCGGGATGCCGTGGAGGTATTTGTTGGTGAGCAGGCCTTGCGCGAGCGGGCAGAAGACGATGACGCCCAGGCCGAGCTCGGCGGTGACGGGCAGGAGGTCCTGCTCGATGCCGCGGTTGAGCATCGAGTAGCTGGGCTGGTGGATGATGGGTCTGGTGAGCCGGTGTTGCTGGCAGGTGTCGAGGGCGTCGTGGGTGCGTTTGCCCGAGTAGGAGCTGATGCCTGCGTAGAGGGCCTTGCCTTGCTGGACGAGGGTGTCGAGTGCGCCGAGTGTTTCTTCGAGCGGCGTGCTCGGATCGGGGCGGTGCGAGTAGAAGATGTCGACGTAGTCGAGTTGGAGTCGTTTGAGCGACGCTTCGCAGGAGGCGATGAGGTATTTGCGGGAGCCCCACTCGCCGTACGGGCCGGGCTGCATGCGGTAGCCGGCTTTAGAGGAGATGATGAGTTCGTCGCGGTGCCCCCGGAAGAGGTCGTGCAGGATTTTGCCGACGCGGGTCTCGGCGCTGCCGGGGGGCGGGCCGTAGTTGTTGGCCAGGTCGAAGTGGGTGATGCCCAGGTCGAACGCGGTGGTGAGCATGTCGGTGGCGTTTTGGTGGAGCTGGTGCTCGGGCAGCGCGAGGGCATCGGTGCCCGGCCCGCCGAAGTTGTGCCAACAACCCAGTGAGATCGCTGGCAGCATGAGGCCCGAGCGTCCGCATCGGCGGAACCACTCGGCGGGGCGGTCGTAGCGGTCAGACGCGGGCTGGTAAGTCATGGCAAGGGTTCCTGCGGTGGACGGGAGAAAAGAATGTGCACGCATGGTGACGCGACGCACAGCGTAGAGGGCTTGGAACGGTGTAAGGATTTATTCGTATCGTTTTTCGTCCAGCTCGATCCACCCGCCGATGCGGCGGTTGCGCGGGTCGTGGTGTGTCCAGTGGACGACGCCGCCCAGGTCGTTGTAGATGTAATCGCCCTGGAAGCGGAGGGTGTCGCCTTCCTCGGCGGGGACGCGGGGCGCGAGGTCGATGTTGTGGGAGAGTTTGATGGTGAGGCCGGGGGTGACCTCGACGAGGAAGCGTTGGTGGCGCGAGCCGTCGTTGTCATCGGGGAGGACTTTGACGACCCGGCCGGCGCCTTGGGTGAGGGTGTCTTGGGCGCGCTTTGCGTGGAGGGTTTGGACGCTGGGGTAGGGGGAGCCAGACGCTTCGCCCCGCAGAAGGGGCTCAGCGTCGGCGTTTG
>DAIOEG010000329.1:0-2987 GCA_036746415.1 Phycisphaera sp.
GAAACCCCTCGCCGATCACCCGGCCATCCCGCAACAGCACGCAGCCGACCACCGGGTTGGGCTCGGCCGTGCCCCGCCCGCGCTCCGCCAGCTCCAACGCCCGCCGCATCGCTTCCTGTTCAGTCACCCGCATCATGGCCGATAGTATGACGCGAGAGACCAACGCCCCGCGCAGTACGGCGGGGCTTTCAACCAATGAACAAGGACATCGTCATGAAATGGGTTTTAAGGATCGTTGCGGTTGTGGTGCTGCTGGTGGTGATCGCGGTGGTCGCGGTCTACTTCTCGCTCAACGGGATCATCAAGACCGCCGTGCAGACGGCGGGCACCAAGGCGACCGGCGTCGAGACGTCGCTGGTGGGCGTCAACCTCTCGCCCTTCTCGGGGTCGCTGGACTTGAACAACCTGCAGATCAAGAACCCCGAGGGCTTCGCCGCCGCCACGCTCTTCCAGCTCGGGCAGGCCAACGTCAAGGTCCGGCCCGGCTCGCTCATGAGCGACACCGTCGTCGTCGACAAGCTCCACCTCGACGGCACCAACATCACCGTCGTCTATCAGGACGGACGGTTCAACCTGAAGGAAGTCCTCGACCACCTCAAGCAGTTTGCCGGCGAAGGCAGCGAGCCCGCCGACGACTCGGCCGGCAAGAACGTCATCGTCAAAGACCTCAAGGTCACCAACACCAAGCTCACCGGCACGTTCGACGTCATCAAGGGTAACCCGCCGGTGACCATCGACCTGACCCTCCCCGAGATCGTCATCGAGCAGATCGGCGGGGCCGACGGCGTGCCCATGCCGCAGCTCATCTCGCAGCTGCTCACCACCATCCTGGGCAAGTCGATGGACGAACTTGTGAAGACCCAGGGCCTCAACCAGCTCACCGATGCACTCACCGGTCAGGCCCAGCAGCAGATCGACGATGCGAGCAAGAAGGTCGACTCCGCCATCAACGATGCCAGCAAGCAACTCAACCAAGGCCTGGGCAACCTGCTGGGCGGGAAGAAGAAAGACGCTGCGCCCGCCGAAGAAAAGAAGGACTGACCACCATCGACGCAACAGCGACAAGCCCGCGCAGCCGCCCTGCGTGGGCTTGTGCATGAAGGGGCCGACATGTTTGTTTTGAAACGCAAGGAGCCGGTTGCCGCGTCGATGCAACACCTCGCCAGCCAGCGTTGCCGACGCCTCATCGCACGACTTGATCCGGGCAACGCCACGCCCGCTGCGCTCCAGCCGGACGTGGATCGACTGCGTGCGTTGGTCCTGCTGCTGCACGGCTGCGTGCCTGTGGATGTGTTTCGCCGAGAGTCGCACGCGGTGCTGCGGATCACCCGTGCGCTGCGCGGGCCCGAGCCATCGCAACCGCTGACGCCTGCGGTGCATCGGCGATTGCAGGCGTTGTTGCAGGAGGCACTGATGCGCACCGCGTACTGGCCGATCGGTGCGGCGCACATCAGCGACCTTGGGACTGGCCTGCGACGCACGTACGGCTCTGCATCTCGCGCGTGTGCATCGCCGACGTTTCGTGCACACGTCGCCGGCGAGCAGCTCGCAGCACTTGGGCAGCAACTGACGCTGCTGCGTCGCGGCTGGCCTGTGGGCGTGCAACCGCACCGCAAGCTGTGCGCTTCGCTTGCTCGCCGTGCGCGCAAGCACGCTGCGATCGACGACCGCTTCACCCGCGATGCGCATCGCCTCTTTCAAGAAACGCCCGCGCGTTTTGCGCAGCGCATCATGGGGTACTGGGCGGCAGAGTTGGAACCGCGAACGCGCGAAGAGCGCGGAGAAGAGTCCAGCGCAACGTAGTTTGTTCTCTGCGTCCGCCCCCGGGGGCGCCTCTGCGGTTCAATGATGCCCTTGGTTCAATGATGCCCTTTAGACGTGGTGCGTGCGGTACCAGTCCCACAGCTTGGCGAGGCCCTCGTGGACGGCGGTCTTGGGCGCGTAGCCCAGGAGCTTGCGGGCCTTGCTGATGTCGGCGCACGTCTCGTCCGGCTCGGACGCGGGCGCGGGCGGGCATTCCAGGATCGCCTTTTTTCCAACGAGTGTCTCGACGATGTGGACGAAGTCGCTCATCGCCACCGGCTCGCCCCGGCCGAGGTTGATGATCTGGAAGCCCAGCGGCCGATGCATCGCCTCGACCACGCCCGAGACGATGTCGTCCACGAACGTCCAGTCGCGTTTGAGCTTGCCCGCGTCGAACAGCGTGATGGTCTTGCCGTGGTGGATGCTGTCGGTGACCATGAAGGGCATCATGTCGGGCCTGGCGCGCGGGCCGTAGACGCTGAAGAAGCGCACGGCGGTGAAGTTGAGCTTGTGCAGGTTGAAGTAGGTGTGGCCCATCAGCTCGATGGCCTTCTTGCTGGCGGGGTAGGGCGCGAGCGGCGTGTTGCTGGGGTCGTCTTCGCGGAAGGGCAGCTGCTGCGTGTCGCCGTAGGCCGAGCTTGTGGACGCAAACGTGAAGACCTGCGTGCCCACGGCCCGGGCGGCCTCGAGCAGGTTCACCGAGCCCACGATGTTGACGTCGGTGTATTCCTTCGCCCGGCCGATGGAGTACCGCACGTTCGCCATCGCGGCCATGTGTCCCACGGCCTGGGGCTTGTGCTTCTCAAACAGCGCGGTGATCGTCGCGGCGTCGCGGATGTCGGCCTCGACCAGCGTCACGCGCGGGTCGTCCCGGAACCCCGCGACGTTCGCCCGCTTCTGCGCCACGCTGTAGTAGTCGCTGAAGCTGTCCACCGCCACCACGTGATGACCACGCAACAGCAGCTGCTCCACCAAGTGAGACCCGATCAGCCCGGCCGCGCCGGTCACCAACATCGTTGCCATCGAAAACGTCCCTCGTTCCCCCGCACACCCCGGCCCGATGCGCACGTACACACCGCAGACACACCCTTCTATCGGCGATCCCCGAGCCAAACCCCACAACCCCGCAACCCCGCCGCTGCCCCGCTTCACACCCGCGCGCGATCGCCTCGCACAGCGCCCAG
>DAIOEG010000330.1:0-2984 GCA_036746415.1 Phycisphaera sp.
TCACGCCCAGGTCTTGTTGCACCTTCTCCGCCGCGGCCGTGTCGCCCGACCAGTGGGCCAGCGCGAAGCCGCCGGCGTCGCCCTTGAAATACTCGCGGAAGGCCTCGGCGGTGTCGATCACTTTTGTGTCGGCCTTCTGATACGCCAGGGCGCGGTCGTACAAGCCCTTTTGCATCTGGGCGAGTGTCTCGGCGATGCCGGCCACGAACGCGTCACGCTTCACCGATGTCTTGTCCTTGGGCGACTGGTCACGGCGGGCGACGAAGACCGAGCCCTCCGCCATGTCGCGCGGGCCGACTTCCACGCGGATCGGCACGCCCTTCTTCACCCACTGCCAGGTCTTCTCGCCGCCGCGCAGGTCGCGCGCATCGATCTGCACCTCGACCCGACGCCCGCCAAACGTCTGCTTACGCAGGTCATCACGCAGCTGCTCGCAGTAACGCATCACCGCGCCGGGGTCGTCGGCCTTGAACAAAATGGGCAGCAACACCACGTGCACCGGCGCGAGCATCGGGGGCACGACGAAGCCGTCATCATCGCTGTGCGTCATGATGAGCCCGCCGATGAGCCTGGTGCTGACGCCCCAGCTGGTGGTCCAGCAGTGGTGACGCTGGCCGTCCTCACCCAGGTACATGATCTCCTGTGCCTTGGCGAAGTTCTGTCCCAAAAAGTGTGACGTGCCGGCCTGCAACGCCTTGCGGTCCTGCATCATCGCCTCGATGCAGTACGTGTCCATCGCCCCCGGAAAGCGCTCGTGCGGTGGCTTGGCCCCGGTCAGCACGGGCATGGCCATGTGCTCTTCCGCAAACACGCGGTAGACCTCGAGCATCCGCAGCGTCTCCTCGCGCGCTTCCGCCTCGGTCGCGTGAGCGGTGTGGCCCTCCTGCCAGAGGAACTCGGTGGTACGGAGAAACAGCCGTGTCCGCAGCTCCCAGCGGACGACGTTGGCCCACTGGTTGATGAGCAGGGGCAGGTCGCGGTAGCTCTCGACCCACTTGGCGAAGCTCGCGCCGATGATCGTCTCGCTTGTCGGTCGAACCACGAGCGGCTCTTCCAGTTCGCCGGCGGGTTTTAAGCCGCCCTTGCCGTCCGGCTCAAGCCGATGGTGCGTGACGACGGCACACTCTTTCGCAAAGCCCTCGACGTGCTGGGCTTCTTTTTCCAGGAAACTCTTGGGGATGAACAGCGGGAAGTAGGCGTTCTGGTGGCCGGTGTCTTTGAACATCTGGTCCAGGCCGCGTTGGATGTTCTCCCACAGCCCGTAGCCCCAGGGCTTGATGACCATGCAGCCGCGCACGGGGGAGTTTTCGGCAAGGTCGGCGGCGCGGATGACCTGCTGGTACCACTCGGGGTAGTTCTCGCTGCGGGTGGGGCTGATCGCGTTCTGAGGTTGCTTGGCCATAGGCCCGAGAGCATACGCAATAGGCGGAATGGTCATCGCTGAAATGTTCACGGGTATGTTCGTATTGACTCAAAACGTGTGACCGGAGCGGGGCATGTAGTCAGGCCCATCGTGCCTCATACGGAAGATGTCTGGTGAAGGCCCCGCTCCCTCACGGTCGCGGCTCGTTGGGGCGTTGGTTTACTATCTGGCGATGTCGCTGTTGTCACCCATCATGAAGCGGTTGCACAAGCCGGTGTACGAGTCCCGGCTGCGAGGGCTGGTGTCGGCGGTGGGGCCGATGCTTCGAACGGGCGATCGCGTGTTGGACGTGGGCTGCGGGAACGGGACGCTCGGCCGGGCGCTCATGGATGCGCAGCCGGGTCTTGAGGTGGAGGGGCTGGAGCGTGTGCCGCGCGGGGGCGAGGCGATCGCGGTCAGCGCGTACGACGGCGGGCGGTTCCCGTTTGACGACCGCGTGTTTGACGTGGTGATGATCGCGGATGTGTTGCATCACGAGCGCGACCCGGTGGCGCTGCTGCGCGAGTGTGCGCGGGTGGCGCGTCGGGGTGTGTTTATCAAAGACCACAAGACGGACGGGCCGGGCTGGTCACTGCCGCACACGCGGATCTCGCTCATGGACTGGGCGGCCAATGCGCCGTACGGCGTGCCGTGTTTGTACGACTACCCGACGCAGGCGGGCTGGCGGGCGCGGATGCTCGAGGCGGGTCTGGTGTTGGAGCGTGAGTGGACGGCGATGTCGCTGTACCCCTTGCCGTATCGGTGGGTGTTTACGGGCCAGTTGCAGTACGCGGCGTGGTGTGGCGTGCGTGGAGGTGGAGGTCATGGTGGGGGTAGGCCGGACGCTTCGAGCGAAGCGCTCTCAGCATCGGCGTTGAGCTGAAATCGAGGTGACATGCGATGCGGGTGCTGCATGTGATTACACGGTTGATTCAAGGGGGGGCTCAGCAGAACACGGTGATCTCATGTGCGGCGCAGGTGCGTGCGGGGCACGAGGTGCATCTGGCGTACGGGCCGATCTATGGGCCGGAGGGCTCGCTGCTGGAGGAGGCGCGTGCGAGCGGCGCGGTGTTGCACGAGTTGTCATCGATGCGTCGTGCGGTGCTGCCTTGGCACGACTACGCGATCTATCGGCAGCTGCGGTCACTCATGCTGGAGGTCCGGCCCGACCTGGTGCACACGCACTCGAGCAAGGCGGGGATCGTGGGGCGAGCGGCGGCGTGGGGCACCAGACGCTTCGCTGCGCGGACTTCGCTCAGCGGCGGCGTGGGTGAGGAACAGTTCCAGTTGCCGGTGGTGGTGCACACGGTGCATGGGTTGCCGTTTCACGATGGGCAGCGAGCGTTGGTGCGCAGCTTGTATGTGTCGTTGGAGCGGTGGGCGGCGAAGCGGTGCGACCACTTGATCGCGATCACGCCGGCGATGGTCGAGGCGTTTACACGTGAGAAGATCGCCGGGCCGGAACGATTCACGGTGATCCCAAGCGGCGTGGAGCTGTCGCGGTTTGATGCAACGCTCGATCGGGCTCAGGCGAAGCGTTCGTTTGGCTTGCCGGCGGATGCGCCGGTGGTGGGGCTGGTCG
>DAIOEG010000331.1:0-2982 GCA_036746415.1 Phycisphaera sp.
TCGAGTACGCGAACACGCCCTTGAGGTCGTTGCTGCACAGCGCGATCGTCGCGCCAAGCAACGCCGTCGCCGCGCCCACCGCCGCCACCGTCGGCAGCGCCCACGGAGACAACTCAAACACCGGCACGAACCGCGCCACCAGATACACCCCCGAGGTCACCATCGTCGCCGCGTGTACCAACGCCGACACCGGCGTCGGGCCCGCCATCGCGTCCGGCAGCCACACAAACAGCGGCAGCTGCGCCGACTTGCCAAACGCACCCACCATGAACAGAAACGGGATCCACAGGTCCGCCCACGTCGCCACGACGCCCATCTCCACCTTCGCCGTCGCCGCCTCGACGATCGCCGGCACGCTCAGCGTCCCGTACGTCTGGTAGCACAGGAAGATGCCAAGCAGGAACCCGAAATCACCGATGCGGTTGACGATGAACGCCTTCTTCGCCGCCGACACCGCGACCGGCTTGTCGTAGTAGTACCCGATCAGCAGATACGAGCACAGCCCCACGCCCTCCCACCCCAGGAACAGCAGCACGAGGTTGTCCGCCATCACCAGCGTCGTCATCGAGAAGATGAACAGCGAGACGCCGAAGAAGAACCGCGCATAGCCCTTGTCGCCCTTCATGTACCCCACGGCATAGAGCGCAATCAACGAGCCGATGCCCGTGACAACGCCGAGCATCAGCAGCGTCAGCGAGTCGAAGTAATACGAGAACCCCACATCGACCCGCCCCACCGAGAACCACGTCGAGGCCCCCGCGACAAACGCCGACTCATACCCCGCCGCCACGACGAGCGTCAGCACAAAGCCCAGCGCCACCGCCCCCACACACAACCACCCCGCGAGCTTCGCCCACGCCGGCCGAAGCGCACAGAGCGCACAACCCACCGCCGCCAACAGCGAGATCCACGGGATGAAAGCACCAATCGTCATGAGGTCACAGGGGGTCGGGGGTCGGGGAAAGTGGGAAGTCAGAACGCCGAACGCGGAAGTTGCAGGCTGGTGTCAGGGTTGAAGTGTCGTGCACAATCAGGTCATCATCCGCGTCTATCCGCGATTACAAACGCAATACTCAACCGTTCAACCGAGTCCACGCCAGCGCATCCAACGTCGGCCTGGTACGGAACAACAACACCACCAGCCCCAGCGCCAGCGCCGCTTCCGCCGCCGCAATGGTGAGCACGAAGATCACAAACGTCTGCCCCGAGAAGTTCATGTGGAACTTCGAGAACGCCGCGAGCGTCACGACCACGCCCTGAAACATCAGCTCGGTGCAAAGGAACATGACGATGAGGTTCCGCCGACTGACAAAGCCGATCAGCCCCAGCACAAAGAGCACCGCCCCCGTGAACAGATAATGCGACAACGTCAAAGACGTCATGCTGCCCAAAGTCGTCGGGATCGTCATCAACTCCATAAACACCACATCTCAGAAAAAACCATCCATCCCTCTTCTCAACACCGCTGCCTCCGCCTCCGCGCCCTCCCCGCCTCCGCGGTTCAACTCTCCCCTCAAACGCTCGGCCCATCCACGCTCCCATCCTCATCGTCCTGCACCCGCGTCTTCGCAATCACCACCGCACCCACCAGCGACAAGAGCAGGATCACCCCCGCCAGTTCGATCGCCAGCGGGTTCTGTTCAAACAGGTTCAGGCCCACCATCTCGACGTTGCCGATCGGCGCGACGATGCGCTCGCCCGTCACCGCGTCCCGCCCGCCCATCGGCCGGTCGCTCAGCGTCATTTCTGCCGCCTCAATGTCCGCCGCCGCCGACGGGTTTCGCGTGAACCCCTGCCCGTCACCGGTGCGGTCGAACACGACCGACAGCACCGCCGCCAACAACAAAAACCCCGCGACCGACGCCCACATCGGCTCCCACGCCAGCCGCTCAAACTCCGGCTGATCCTCTGGCTTATCGCTCACCTGCGGCTGGCTGGCCAGCATGATCACGAACATGTAAGTAACGAGGATCGCCCCGCCGTAAATGATGAGCATGGCAAACGCCATGAACTCCGCCTCCAGCGTCAAGAACAGCCCGGCCGTCGAGATCACGACCATCACAAACCACAGAGCCGAGTACACCGCCCGCGTGTTCGTGATGACCCGCACCCCCGACACGATCGCAATCCCGCTGAACACATAATAAAACGCAAACGCCCCCTCCCCCAAGCCCGTCTCCCCGCCCCGCCCCGCCGCCCCGGAGACCCAAGGCATGTACGGGCAAAACGCCAACCAAAGCCCCCCCAGCCCCGCCGCCCCGACCACCGCCCCAATCAGCCGAAGCGTCGCTCCACCCGCACGCGACGGCAACATCAACACCATGGCCACCGCGCCAAGCACGGTCGCGCCATACAAAGCCAACATCGTGAGATCGACCGCCATGAGGATCGGAGCATAAGGTCGTACCCAACCCATTGCAAAAGATCAAAGCGATTGTGGATGACTGCCCCCGGGAGAGGCGAGTCGTGAGCGGTCAGTGGTAAGTCGGGTGCAAGGAGTGAGCAGAAGAGGGAGTGGGGAGTGGGTGTTGGTGAGTGGGCTGTATGCGTTGTTGCGTCACCTGTCATGAGACGCATTCGGTCTCACGGCAGCAACAACGATCGCCAGCTCGCTGTGCCGGTGCGCTTCGTGAGAATGAGTCGGTGGTTCACACGACAGCGATCAACGTCTGTCGCACCGTGTGCGCGTGAACGCGCCAGCGACGCACGCACTTGTTCTTTCCTCACTTGGCCCCTGACCCCTTGGCCCCTCTCTTCACCGTGGGCGGCGGACGAGGCCCAGGTCGATGCAGGTGCCGTCGGGGAAGAGGATGTCGAGGTTGAGGGTGTCGCGGTCGAGGGTGGTGAGGATGGTGAGGGACAGGCCGGTGCGGGCGGCGAGCTGTCGGTCGCCTTGGGCGGGGCCGGCGTGGTCGGCGTTTTTGGTGCGTTCGGCGTGGAAGTGGTAGGTGGTCAGGCCGTCGAATGCTTTGAGGAGCCATT
>DAIOEG010000332.1:0-2982 GCA_036746415.1 Phycisphaera sp.
TTAGAGGGGCTTCTGCGGCTTCCTCAAAAATGCGCACATCAACTCCAAAAAACGCCAGACGCTGGCCCGACTCGCCCGAGCGTTGGCCCGCAAGCACCGCCTCAGGCCCCGCGGGGTCCGCGTGGATGTGGTGGCCATCGAATACGCGGTGGCGGGTCAGCAAGCGATTGCCGCCGGCCCCAACGCACTCCCCAAACTCATCGAACGACAAGTACGCCACCACGCCAACATCATCCGCACGGCCTCTCGGCGTTAGAGCAACAGGCCGAATCATCGGTTCACTCGTGAGTAGCCGACGGCGTCCGGTGACAGCACCGCATGAATGCGACTTTTTTGTAGCTGCGTGCTGAACGCATGCGGTTTGTGAGTCTTGAAACCCACGGGCGGTGACGCAAAGGAGCGATTCACAGCCCGTAACCCGTCAGGTCGCGGCTGACAACAGGATTCAGGGAGCTGCGATCGCTTGGCCGCCGCGACCATCGCCGCCTAGGGCCTCTGCGTAAGCCGGTGAAGCCCGGCTGAGAGCACCTACGTCAGCGCAGCTGCAACGACGATAGAAAAACAGTTTCGCCACATGATTTGCAGGACCGCGCGTGATGCACATTGGCGCAGCCAGGTCAGGGTGTCGGGCAGTTTGGCGAGCATGAGGGCGATGCGGGCGACCAAGTGTAGTCGCGCCAGGGTTTGGGACAGGCGTTCGTCGTCGCGGGCCAGACGCCGCGAACACGACGCACAGGCGAAGTTGCGTTCGACGACCCAGCGTCTGGGTAGCAAAACGTAGCCCTTCCTGGCCGAGGGGAGTTTGACCACACATCCGTCGCTGCCGAGGTCGGCGGCATCCTGCTGGGGCCGTCGCTGGTGTCGTCCTGATCGACGTACGCGACCAGCACCGCTTGGCCCGCGGCGTTCTGCACCGCATGAGCCAATGCCAATGAGCCGACCCGCTGACGTTCCTGCTCGTTCGCGGGTGTGACGCGCACGGCCAACGGACACGAGCGGCAACGAGTCGTCGAACTCACCCGAACGGTTCGAGTTGGCACTTCTGCAGATGCCCTTGGGGTCTTGTCGACTTGGTGGTTGATTGAGACGCTCTTCGTCGTTCTCCAGCTCAAGCGATACGTTGAGAGGCGATGCATCGTTGCAGCGTACGGCAGACAGTTTGTCCGCTTCTTCTGCGCCTCGCGTGTGTTCCGTGGCCTCTCTTCACTTGCGTTCGTCTGCGGTTTCAACCTCGTGTGACATCGGGCCCGATAACGCGTGCGGGATGGGTCAAGCTCAACGCTCGCGCGGTGGACGTGTCGATGGGACGTGCATGGCGCGTGAACCTTTTGAACGGCTGCGGTGCTGGCGTTTTGCGCTCAAGCTCAACGCGGAGGTGCATCGTCTGTCGTCGGTGCTGCCGGCGGATGAGAAGGGTGGGCTGGCGATGGCGATGAAGCGTGCGTCGCAGGCCAACGCGATGAAGATTGCAGAGGCCGAGGGACGCGATGAGCCGAACGAGGCGATTGCGCAGCTCGAGTCGGCCCACGCGGCGCTGCGTGAGCTGCTCGCGGTGGCGCTCGTGTGCAAGTCGCTGAAGATGCTCCGGCTGCTGCACCTGCGACGCCTGCGCGCTCTGGTCGCCAAGCAGCGCCTGTATCTCGACCGTGAGATCGCGAGCTGGGAAGGCCTGCTTCAATCCGACCATCCGCAAGAGAGCATCGAGCCCGCAGCGGTGCCTGTGGATGTCATCGTGCCCGCCGCCCCAACTGCGGTTCCGCTGCGCACTGCCGAGCCAATCATCCGGCTTAACAGCCCCAAGCTCGCGCCGGTGCCGATCCCTCACGGTTGAACCCGACATGCGCACATAGGGTCAACCCCCAAAGTTGACGGGTGCGCCTCGCGCCGCCATGATTGATCTGCACAGGCAAACCGCCCCATCTCTTGGAAAGGCCCGACATGTCCGACGCGACCCAGCCCCCCTTCCCCAATGCACCGCTCACCGGCGAGGCAGGTGCGGCTCCCAGTGGCACGCCTCTGCAGCAGGACGCCGCGACTGGTTACCCGTCCGTCCCCACCACGCCGCCGCCGCAAGATCAGCGCACGCCCGGCATGCTTTGTCACCTGCTTGCGCTGGCGGGTTTGATCGGGATTCCGCTCGCCAACATCCTCGGGCCGCTCATCATGTGGCTGGTCAAGAAGGACACGATGGCGTTCGTCGACGACCAAGGCAAAGAATCCCTCAACTTTCAGATCCTGGTCACGATCGCGTTGCTGCTTTCGATCCCGCTGTGGTTCGTGTGCATCGGCGTGATCGTCACACCGGTCATCGCCATCGGTGCGTTGGTCTTCATCATCATCGCCTCGATCAAGGCCAGCCGCGGCGAATACTACCGCTACCCCGTGAACCTTCGGCTGATCAAGTAAACGATTGATCCATAACCACAACACCCATATAGCCGGAGGCCGACGGCCTCGGGTGCGGTGACCTGGTTACAACCAATACGTCACGTTCACGAAACATGACCCGCATCGGGCACGTCTATCGCACCCGACGCCGTCAGCGTCGGGCTGTTGCCGTGAGTGATGAACGTGCCGCAGACCACGCCCACGACAGCGCGACCACCGACCCGCCGATGATGAGTTGCGTGGTGGGCACGAACCACGCCAGCGAGACGCAGCCCAAGAGGCCCGCCCACGCGAGCGCTCTTGGCGAGCGTCGGTGCTTGGGTGGCAAGCGCAGCGCGGCCGCGTTGGTGATGCCGTAGTACCACAGCACCGTCACCGCCGACAGCGACCACGCCGACGCGATCGAGCCGGTGACCGTGAGCAGCAGCACCAGCCCGCCCACCGCGAGCACCGCCGGCCCCGGCCTTGTGCCGTCGTGACTCACCCCTGCAATCACGCTCGGCAGGTCTCCCCGCCGACCCATCGCCAGTGCGACCCGCGACAGCCCCAGCACGAGGTTGAGCATCACGCTCAGCACCGCCGTCACCGCCGAGA
>DAIOEG010000333.1:0-2955 GCA_036746415.1 Phycisphaera sp.
ATGCCGCCCGCGGCCTTGAGGCCCACCGGGCGGTTGCTGGCGGCGATGGCCTCGCCCTGTGGGAGTGTGCGGAGCAGGCCGCCGTGCGCGTCGAGGAGGTCCTTGGAGCCGTCGCGCTGGTAGCGGACGGTGAAGATGAACTGGCCCGCGGAGGACTCGTAGGCGAGGGCGTAGGCACGTTTCCATCGGCTCTCGCCGGTGTCGGCTTCGAGGAGGGTCACGATGTTGGCTTCGTTTTCAACCACGGCGACGACGTCGTCCAGAGCGACGACCGAGCCGATGCCGCCGTTTTGCTTGGGCGACAGCGAGGCGCTCCAGCGGATGTTGTAGCCCAGGTCGCGCAGGGCGAGCGGGTCCATCGGCCCGCCGGAGCCGGCCAGCATGGAACGCGACCAGCCGACCCCCGAGCAGCCGGGCGTGCTCACCCCCAACAACAGGAGCAGCGACACGGTCAACAACAGACAGGCACGACACTTGAGCATGCGACAAAGCTCCGGGGCAAGGGTTCCCGCAAGTATCGAGCCGCAGCGGTGCGGGGTCAAGCGCAGCGCTTCGGCGTCCAGGGATCTGGGGATCAGGGATCGGGGATCAGGGAAGTTAAAGAGCCGCATAGCGCCGCGGATTGTCGGGCGCAGGCGTGCACCCAGACGCGACAAGTCGCGGCGCTACGCGCGGGGTCACGCCAGCGCAGCACGCTTCTGCGCGATCGTCGCCAGCAGCTTCTTGTGCGGGTCGGCAAACTTGCTCGTGCCGTCGGCCATCAAGGTGTCTTCGAGCTTCTGCAAGTCCACCTTCTTGGCCAGCTCGTCGATCACGGCCTTGGGCGGCAGGTCCCGGCTCTTGGCGGTGTAGGTCTTGGCGAGCCGTTCCACCGCGTCGTTGGTCTCGGGCGGGTTGGTCTGGATGTCGCTGCCGGCCAGGGCTTCGACGTAGTAGTCGTCTGCCTGCCAGTCGAGCTTCTTACCCGTGGACGCCCAGATCATCTCCTGTTGCAGCGGCAGCTTCTTGCCGGCCCAGAACGCGGCGTTGTCCGCCCCGATCTGCTTGGCGTTCACGATGCCCATCTTGCCCTGCGCTTCGGGCGAGAGTGATATGACCTGCTTGGCGGTGTACACGTCCACGCGGCTGATGAAGATCGAGTAGACACTTTTGAAGGTGTCGAGCTTGCCGTATTGCTGCCGGCCGCGCCAGACCGCGTCACGTGCGGCTATGTATTGGCGGGGCGTGAAGATGAGCGTGACGTTGAGCGTGATGCCGTGCGCCGCGAGGCCTTCGAGCGCAGCGAGTCCTGCCGGCGTTGCGGGCACCTTGATCATGCGGTTGTCGTGGCCCTTGCTCCAGCGTTTGCCAAGCTCGATGTAGCGACTCGCTTTGTCGGCAACGCTGGCGGTGTTGGTGGGGTCTTCGAGGAGCGGGTCGAGCTCGAAGCTGACCCAACCGTCGTTGCACTTCGACCGGCTCCACACATCGTGGAACGATTGCTGCGCATCGCCGACGAGCTTGTCAGTCATGGCCCAGGCGATGTCTTCATCGGAGTGCCCCTCGCCGAGCAGTTGCTGGAGGGTCTTGTCGAAGCGTCCCGTGCTGATGAGCCCGGAGATGATGATGGGGTTGGAGGTCGCCCCGGTGATGCCTCGCTGCTTGTTCTTTTTGACCTCGTCGGGGTCCACCGAATCGAGCCAGAGCCGTGTTCCACAATCGATGAGGGAGCGGAGGCCTGGCATGGGTGGGTCCTTTCGGGGGATCGGGTCGGAAGGATACCGTGGTGTTGGATGGTATCGGTGGATCACACAAGTCAAGCGGATTAAATGCCGTTGAGGGCGAGCCAGTGGACGAAGGTATCGTGATCGACGCCGCCCTCGAGTCGGCTGATGACCTTGCCGTCTTGGTCGAGCAGCAGGGCGGTCGGGACGAACTGGACTTTGTATTCCAGGGACAGGGCGTTGGTCGCGTCGCTGGGTGTGGTGAGGTCGATGAGTGTGGGGACGGTGAAACGGTTGAGGCGCTCGGCGGTGGCGGGCTTGCTGTAGACGTTGCGGTCCATCTCCCGGCAAGGGCCACACCACTCGGCGGTGAACCGGGCGAACACGGGCTTACGACTCCTGGCCGACTCGGCCAACCCAGCGGACAAGCGCATCTCCCACGACACAGGCCCCGCCAAGGCGGATGACGGCGGCTCGGTGAACGACACGTACGCCAAGCCCAGCCCGGCCAACATCACGATGCTGAGCAGCGACGCCCAGGACCGGGCTTTGCCCGGCGCGGTGGCCCGCTCGAAACGCTCGATGTGTTCGACCTCTTGCATACCGATGTAATCGGCGTAAGCCCCATAATATTCCAGCCCATTGAGGGTAAGACCTAGGCCGGGGCGGGTCACTGGGGTGGAGGTCTGCGGGGTGTAGGAGCTGTGAGGTTGTCGCCGCGGCGCTTGGCCCGCGCGGCCTACAGGAGGATGGCGGTGAAGAACAGGACCATCATGAGGATGGCGACCAACCAGCCGGAGACGGCGAGCCAGAGGTAGAGCTGTGCGTCCCCGCCGGCGTTGTGAAGGGCGGTGAGCGCCTGGCCGGAGTTCATCTGGCCGGGCCTGCCTTCGAGGGCGGAGAGGGCGTTGACGTCGAAGACCTTGCGGGCCTGCATGGGGGCCTCGCCACGCTCGATGGCCTGGAGGTCTTCGAGCAAATCGGCGGTGGTGTTGTAGCGCTTGTTGCGGTCCTTGGCCATGCAGACCTCGATGACTTCGGCGAGGCCGGCGTCGAGGCGAGGGTTGATGTGGTCGGGCGGGACCAGCTCGTCCTTGAGGTGCTTGTGCATCACGGCCGAGGGGTTGGGCCCGTCGAAGGGGACCTGCCCGGTGACCATGTGGTAAAGCGTCGCGCCCAGCGAATAAATGTCGGCTCGGAAGTCCACGTCGATCTCGCCGCGGATCTGCTCGGGGCTGATGTAGTACGGCGT
>DAIOEG010000334.1:0-2953 GCA_036746415.1 Phycisphaera sp.
TGCGTGAACCCCGTGTTCCTGCCGCTGGTGCTGAACAAGCTCGCGGGTTCGTCCGTCAAGGCGTGCGTGGTCAGCAGCTTCCCCTTGGGCTCGAACAAGCCCGCGCTCAAGTCGATCGAAGCGACCTCCAGCGCCAAAGACGGTGCGCACGAGATCGACTTCGTCGCGCACCTGCCGCCGCTCCTCGCATGCGACCTCGATGCGGCTCGCAGCGATTTTTTATCCGTGACCGTCCCCGTGCGTGAGGTCAGCAGCAGGATCATCATCAAGGTGATCCTCGAGACCGCCGCGCTGATGCACGGCTGCGACGCCGACCTCGCCGAGAAACGCATCGCCAACGCCTGTCGCGCCGCCGCCGAGGCAGGCTGCGACTTTGTGAAAACCAGCACCGGCTTCCACCCCGCCGGCGGGGCCACACCCGCCTCCGTCGCGCTCCTGCGCAAGCACGCCCCGCACCTGCAAGTCAAGGCGTCCGGCGGGATCCGCTCCCACGCCGACGCCCTCGCCATGCTGACCGCCGGCGCTGACCGCCTCGGCTGCTCGGCAGGCATCGCCATCGTGCAAGGCGCGGTTGGAGGTGAGGGTTATTGACGTGCTCGTTAGAACGCTTCGCTTGACCACAGAGTACACCGAGCATCACAGAGGACACGGAGCAATTCGAGGAGACGAAATGGTAGAGCTGAGATTAAACGTGTTGTCAGAAAAGGTGATTGGCGGTGCCATCGCGGTCCATCGTTTTCTCGGCGCTGGATTTGTTGAGTCCACGTACGCCAAGGCGCTTGCCACCGAACTGCGTCATCTGGGGATGCACATCGAAATCGAGAAGCCAGTCGAGCTTTTTTATCGTGGCCAATCCATCGGCCAAGGGAGACTAGACATGCTGGTCAACCGGGAATTAATCCTCGAACTCAAAGCGGTCAGAGCGCTTGCCGATGCCCACACCACTCAGATACTCAATTACCTCAGAGCAACAGGATTGACGCTCGGCCTGATCATCAACTTTCACGAACCCCGACTGGTCGAGGGTATCCGGCGCATCGCAAACTGATCACGCTTCGATTTCATACCTTATGGGGTCCGTGTCCCTCCGTGCCCTTTGTGATAAAGCGAAACGCTATGCAGACTGCCCCTGTCCGTGTTGGCCCCGTCTCGATCGATGCTCAAGCGATCACGATCATCGGTGGGCCGTGTGTAGCCGAGTCGTTGGATTTGTGTTTGGAGGTCGGTGAGCGGGTGCGGGACCGCTGCGCAGAGCTGGGGCTGCGTTACATCTTCAAGGCGAGTTTTGATAAGGCCAACCGAAGTTCGATCCGCTCGGCTCGTGGGCCGGGGATGGACGCCGGGCTGTCGATTCTTGCAGAGGTGAAGAAGCGTTTGAGCGTTCCGGTGACCACGGATGTGCATGAGTCGGACCAGGCGGAGCCGATCGCGTCGGCGGGTGTGGACCTGTTGCAGGTGCCCGCGTTTCTATGTCGTCAGACCGACCTGCTGGTGGCGTGTGCGGCGACGGGCAAGCCAGTAAACGTGAAGAAGGGCCAGTTTCTTTCGCCCGCCGAGATGACCAACGTCGTGACCAAGCTGCGTGAGGCGGATGCGCGAGGCGTGGTGCTGACCGAGCGCGGGACATTTTTCGGGTACCACCGGTTGGTCAATGACTTCGTGGGATTGGCGGACATGATGGAGTTGGGGTGCCCGGTGTGTTTTGATGTCACGCACTCGACGCAGCAGCCCGGCGGCCTGTCGAGCTCAACCGGCGGGAGACCCGACCGCGCGCCGCTGCTGGCGAAGCTCGCGGTGACGGCTGGCGTGCAGGCGCTTTTCATCGAGACACACCCGAAACCCGCCGAGGCGATGTCGGACGCAGCGGTGATGTTGCCGGTGGAGACAACATTGTCACTGCTCGGCGAGCTTGCAGCGATGCGCCGGTGACACTGGTATCGGTGTATTGAATATCTGGTGAAGATCGTCGCATGGACCTTACGAACTCTTCTCCCGCGTTGTCGTAAGACTGGTTGAACCCCATCAGGAGTCGACTATGAAACTGCAGATTAACTACGCCGAGATGGACGCAACCCCCGCGATCGAGCAACGGATCACCGATAAGGTGGATCACGCGCTTCGGCACACGGCTGAGCACGTGACGCGCGTCGAGGTCCACGTCCGCGATGACAACCGTGGCAAGGGGGGACCCGACGACAAGCGTGTCACCATGGAGGCACGCATCGCGGGCAGGCAACCACTTGCCGTGGAAGAGACCGGCAGCGACCTGTACCGGGTCATCGACGCGAGCGCCGAGAAGCTCGGCCGAGCGGTGAAAAACGACCTCGAACGCCTGGCAGCAAAATCCTGAACGCGCGTTGTACAAGCGGTTTGAAATGCAATGGACATCGCTTGATGCCTCGTTGATCGTCGTGCGGGCCTACACTCGCGTGCATGGTTCTTGCTGCATTCAGTGATTACGGTTGGTGGGCGACATCGCTGTTGATCGGCGAGCTTGTGCTTCGAGGCGCGATCGCGGTGCGGGTGGTGATGAAGCGTCGCCCGGTGGGGGTGACACTGGCGTGGCTGGCGGTGGTGGTGGCCTTGCCGGTGGTGGGGATGATCGCGTACCTCTTGGTAGGTGAGCGTCGTCTGGGGCGTCAGCGGGCCGAGCGCGCGATCGCGGTCCACGGGCCGGACAGGGACTGGTTCAAGTTTCTGCAAGTGCCTGCAGACGTGGACTGGTCTCAGACGTGTCCTTCGTTTGAGGCCTTGGAGCTGATGACGGAGAACGTGGTGGGGATCCCGGCTCTGCCGGGAAACGACGTGGCGTTGTTTGCCGACACGCAGGAGGCGATGGAGCGGATCGTCGCGGACATCGACGCGGCCGAGCGTGTGGTGCACGTGGAGTTTTACATCTGGTGGATGGGCGGGATCACTGAGAAGGTGGTGGATGCGCTCTGCCGTGCGGGCG
>DAIOEG010000335.1:0-2951 GCA_036746415.1 Phycisphaera sp.
GCCGTCCGCGTTGTTACCAAACCGCGTCATGAGTGCGCCTTTGATCTGACGCGTCAGCGTCGACAGCTCCGCCTCGTGCAGGTGCGAGGGCTCGGCCCGGCGGAAGATCACGTTCACGTCACTCTGGATCGACGCCTTCATCTCGGTTGCAAGCAGCTCGATCCGCTCGCGGTGCTTGGCCTTGGTCACGACCCACACCTCGGTGTCGTACAGGAAACGCTGACCGGTCTTGGTGTTCTGAAACTTGTCGGCCACCACCAGGATCTCGACGGGCTCTTCCAACTTGTCTGCGGCGTCCTGCAACGCGGAGTCGGCCTTCACCTCTGTCGGCCCGCCAGCGAACATGAAGATCCCGCCGATGATCACCGCCTCCACCAGCATCACCGCTGCCACAATGATGATCGGAACGATCGGCAGCCCCTTCTTCGCGGGCTGATCGGGATTTGCTGCTGCTTGTTCGGCCATCGTTCGTCTCCAAAAGCACACGTACCCCTGTTCCCGGAATATCCCACTCCTTTTATCGGCTCATGCGATGATTCACTACTGATTTTGAAGCGAGATTTCATCTGTACCCTCGCCGAGCCAGGACCCTGCATTGTGAACCGCGGAGGCGCGGAGGACGCGGAGGCGTGAGAACCACCGAGATATCAGTGAGTGCGGTCTGAGCTGCAGGCCGTTTGAGCCGTCTGCTCCGCGCACTCCGCGCCTATGCGGTTTCACTTTTTCCCAAACCCATTGTGAGGCTTTGATTCACCCGCCCGTTTTTTCCGGGACCTGCATCTCGCCCACGAGCGTCTCGCTCACGAGGATCTCGACGCGGCGGTTCATGCGGTCGTCGCCCGTGTCGTAGGCCCGGTTGTCCAACGGCTCGCGCGAGCCGTTGGCCGTGATGCGGAAGCGCTCGGCGGGCACCTTGAGGTCCACCGTCAGGAGCGTGAACACCGCCTTGGCCCGCGCATGGCTGAGGTCCCAGACGTCTTTGAACTCGCCGTTGCCGCCGGGCGGGAGCTCCATCGCCGAAGCGTGGCCGCGCACTTCCAGGATGTTGTTCGTGCCCGCGATCTGAGCCGCTGCGTACAGCTCGCGCACCGCCTCGGCCGCAAGCTCGGAGAGCTCTGCCGACCCGGGCTCGAAGGTGATGCGTCCGCCGGCGCCGATGACCAGGCCCTCGCGCACCTTGGTGACTTTGGGTTCTTTGCCTTGCTGGCCGGGGTCTTTGGTGTTGCTGCGGTTGGGCACGCGCTCTTGTTTTAAGCGCATGGCGTCAAGCCGTTTGATCATCGACATCGTCGGGTCGTCGGTGATGGGGATCTTCCCGCCCCCGCCCACCGGCCCGAACGCCTGTTGGATGTGCGCCACGACGGCCTGGTACTGCTCGTCTTTTTTGATCTCGCTGAACGACACGATGAGCACGAAGAAGCACAAGAGCAACGACATCATGTCGCCGAACGTCACGACCCACGCAGGGGCACCAGCCGGGGGACATTTGCACTTCTTGCTCATGGCGTGGGGGAAGTGGCCAGTGTCTGGCGGCCAGTGAAGAATAATGAATGAAGAGAAGAGGCACCCTCCCAATGCCTCTCACTGGCCACTGGCCACTCGCCACTGGCCACTCCCCCACCTCACGCCGCCGCCTCCTCGGGTTTGGGGCGTTGGCTGGGGGGGAGGAATGTTCGGAGTTTTTGTTCGACGACGCGGGGGTTGTCGCCGCTTTGGATGGACATCACGCCCTTGACGATGATCGTTTTGTAGAGGACTTCTTCGGAGGATCGCCTTGCGAGACGGTCGGCGATCGGGCCGGTGAGCGCGTTGGCGATCATCGCGCCGTACAGCGTCGTCAGGAGCGCCACCGCCAGGCCCGCGCCAATCGCCGCGGGGTCTGACAAGTCTGCGAGCATGGCCACCAGGCCCACGAGCGTGCCGATCATGCCCATGGCCGGCGCGTACTTGGTGATCGCGTCGAACATCCCCTTGCCGATCTCGTGACGCTCGACCAGCGTCTCCAAATCGTTCAGCAGCACCTGCTCGATCAGCTCGGGGTCGGTCCCGTCCACCGCCATCTGGATGCCCTGTACGACAAAGGGGTCTTTGATCTCCCGACACGTCGCCTCCAGCGACAGGATCCCGTCGCGTCGAGCGATCTCGGCGTACTTCACCATGTCCGTGATCAACGTGTCGATCGGCAGGGGCTTGGTGAAAAACGCCTTCATCCCCACCGAGATCAGCTTCTTGCAATACCTCGCCGGCGTGCAGATGAACAGGATCGCGCTGGTGCCCATGACCACCAGGATCACCGACGGCACGTCCACGTAGATCCCCAGCTTGCCGCCCAGCAGCATCGACACGAGGATCAACGCCCACGTCGCCAACAACCCAAAAAGCATCCCAAGGTCCATAGCGCATCCTCAGCCGCGCAATAACGGCAGGACATTTATCGGCCGTCCCCCCCGGAAGCGTTGAGTTTCGCCCCGGAAGGGGAGAGTGGGGAGTGGGGAGTAGGTGTTGGGGAGTGGCATGCAGCGAAGAGGCGTGAGGCGTGAGTGGGGCTTTGTGAGTCGGGTGAGACAAGTCAACCCTGACCGCTTCCGCGCCCGACTCACGAAACCCGACTCACCACTCACGCACATCAGACCACTCCCCAACACCCACTCCCCACTCCCCCTTCTCCCCACCCCGCCCCATCACCCCGGCGGCAACAGCTTCCGCAACCGCTGCCCGTACTCCACCGCCCGCTCCACGACCTGCTCCATCGACTCCTTGACGATGAAGTGGTCCCCATTGATCAGCGTGATCGTTGTGTCCGGGTTGGCCTCGACCGTGCGGATGAGGTCCGCATTGAGCACAAACGGCCGGTCATTGAGTCGCGTCAATCGGATCATGGCGGGGCTCTGGAGGGGGGAGCGGGTTCGAACCGCGAGAGGCTTTGATGCGCCCCCCGCCTCATCGTAACT
>DAIOEG010000336.1:0-2929 GCA_036746415.1 Phycisphaera sp.
CGTGCCAGGAGCCGCCGCGTTCGTCACAAACCAGCCCGCCTCACGCAGCAGGCCCGTACGCTCAATCCGCCACACGCCCACCTGCGCCGCAGGCATCGCTGAAACCGGCGGACGCCAACCGTCCCAACCGCCCTCCGACCACGCCGGATTGCACGACGACACCACCGATGCAACACACTCCAGACGCTCCTGTTGCGCAAGCAGCGCAGCACGCACACGGGCCTCGAGCTCCGCGTGCTGCTGCGCGTGATCCTCGCGCGCTGAGGCAAGATGGCGGGTGTGTCGCTCGTGCGCGACGCGACGCCGACGCGCGTCACGCGCTTCACACGCAAGCGCAAACCCCTCGGCCGTCATGCCCGCCTGCTCGCTTCGCCGCTGCTGCTGCTCGTTGAGCTTGCGCTGACGCTGCGCAAAGTCACTCTCGACCTCGGTCAGCGCAGCCGAGCGCTTGTCACGCACCTGCTGCAGCATCGGCTCGAACCGCGCTTCAGAGTCGCGCAGCGCCGCGTCACGCTCACGACGGGCCTGCCTGAGCTGCCTGACATACCAGCGGTCCGCGTGGTCCCGCACGCCCTGCACTGATGCGGCGGTGTCGGCGGCGCTCTGCGCGGTGGGCTCGAGCGCCCGCAACACCTTGGAACGCGCAACGCGGCGCAGCAGCAACAACGCCGGCCCCACGATCACGAGCATCGCCGATGCCGCGCCCAGCGACGCAAGCAGCAGCGTCTGCGGATCCGCCGTCAACAGAAACGGCGTGACCACCGCCGCGATCAGCACCAGGCACACCAACAGCAACCACGGCCGGACGCCGATAAACAACTCCGGCAACGCCAACCGCTGCAGCTGCGCGAAGTGTTGCTCGACGCGCTGCAGGTTGCTCCCAAACACCGCGACGGGGTTCGCCTGTTCATCCGGCGAAGCGCTCGGGGGTGCTTGTGCTGCGGGTGTGACCGTCGGCCAGAGTGTCGGGCCGACGCGCAGGCGAGAAAGATGTTGCTGCACCAGCACGGTCAGGCCTTGCGTCTGTTTCAAGAGCGCGTCGGCGAGCTCGTGTCGTTTGACGTGTTTTTGTTTGAGCTCGCGGGCCGTGCCTTCGAAGACGCTGCCGGCGGTCCACCGCACATGTCGGAACTCCTCGGCGATCTGCTGCTCGATCCGCTGCGACTCTCCCTGGACTTTTTGGGTTGCCGAGTCCTGCGTGCTGCGCAGCGTGCGTTGCTCCTGCTCGTGGCGCTGCGTGCGCTGGGCCGTGACTTGAGAATCGCGGTCGCGCTGCGTCCGGCGTTGCCGTGCCCGGCGGCGCTCGGCTTTGTCGAGGTCCGACGCGAGCCGTTGCTCGATCGCCGCAAGCGTGTCCTGCTGCGCTTGCGCCAGCGAAGACAGTGCGTCGGCCCCCTGCCCCGTCGCTTGCAGCAACGCCGACAGCGCAGCCCGCTGCTGCGCGTTGAGGTCTACACCTGAAGCAGCGGCAGGATCGACGGGCAACGCGGATCGTGATGTCGTCAGAGTCATCGGTTGCATGTTGTACCTGACGGGGGCGAAACGTAGCGGGCGAGCTTGCTCGCCCGCTCCATGCGCAATCGATGCGATCACTCGCAGTCCTGCCGGGCTTTCTGGATCACGGTCTGCATGAGCGACATCGCGTCGGCTGCACGTTTAAGGTCGCTCAGCATCGGCTTGATCACCTTTTCTTCAAAGTGCGCAGCGGCCGCGTCGTCCCACTCAGAGCGGGTCTGTTCCCACGCGAGCAGCAACGCTTTACGAGCCTGTGTCAGGTTGGCGACTGCGACACTGACGCTCATGAGGACGCCTCCGGCGTGGGGCTGGTTTCGGGGCCGGACTCCGCGTCGAGTGGTCGGGCGACCGATGGGGCATCGATCTGCATCGTGGGCTCGGGCGGTGCGTTCTGCACGGCGATGTAGCGTTCGAGGTGGTCGCGCAGCGCATCGAGGTACGCGGCGGCCTTGGGCACGACGGCATCGGGCAGGTGGCGGGCGTTGGCGGTGCTGCCGAAGTACGCCTGTGACTCCTTGGCGTACTTGACCCGCCACTGCTTGAGGGCTTTGAGCTTCTCCTCGGCTTCGAGCACGCTCGCCTTGGCTCGTTGGAGCATCTTGCGTTCGTACACCGTTGAGGGCGGGTTGTCACGGCTGGTCACGCCGTAGAGTTTTTTACTGAGTTCCTGCTTGGCTTCCTCGAACGCACGCTGACGCTTGGCCAGCTGCATGGACCAGTGCGCGGGCTGCTGATGCTCGAGCCAGTCAGCGGTGCGTCGCACGTCCGCGTCGGCGTTCGACACGCCCGTACGGACCTCGTCGGCCCACTTCAAGAGGTACGAGCGCAGCCGGCCGAGGGCGTCGATGGATTGGATGCGTGCGCCGTCAGCCATGTGCTTGCTCTCTGTGGTGTTGCTTGAGGAAGCATGATTCAACCGCGGAGGCGCGGAGGACGCGGAGAAGAACGAAGAGTTGTTGGCCGCAGTTGGACGCAGATGGACGCAGGTGGATCGGAGTCGGAGTCAGGGATCGGACGCTTTTTTGTCCCATGCCCTACCTCATCACACTTGAGCAAGTTCAACCGGTTCAGAGACGTCCTGGTCCCACCTACACATCCAGTTTCCTCTCTCATCTGCGTTGATCTGCGTCCATCTGCGGTTAAAAATCTTTGCTTCTCTTCTCTGCCCCGCGTCCTCTGCGCCTCTGCGGATTAAACACATCCGCGTCACCGCTGGTTGAGGTATTGCTCGATGTAGCGGGCTTTTTGGGCGAGGGTGCGGGCGTGTTGTTCGGAGGTTTCGCGGAAGCGGGCGAGGCCGCGCACGGTGGCTTCGAACTCTTCGGAGAACTTGCGTTGCTCTTGGTCCTGCCAGGTGGTTTCAAGTCGGCGCATCTGGCCACGCAGGTTGGCGGTGAGCTGGTCGAGTTGTTCA
>DAIOEG010000337.1:0-2923 GCA_036746415.1 Phycisphaera sp.
TGTGTACGCCGCTGGTGCTCTCGGTGCACTCGGTCGTGTCGTTCGACTTCGCGGTGGCCCAGCTCCCCGGTTGGCATACGACGATCTTCCCGCCCTACTTCGTGGCTGGCGCAATCTACGGCGGCTTTGCGATGGTGCTCACCCTGGCCGTGCCCGCGCGGGCGCTGCTGGGGCTCCAGAACATCATCACGGCCCGTCACATCGAGAACTGCTGCAAGGTCATGCTCGGCACGGGTCTCATCGTCTGTTACGCCTACGCCACCGAGTTCTTCTTCGCCTGGTACAGCCAGCACCACTACGAAGAATCTATCTTCCTTTTCCGGCCCTTTGGCCCGTATCAATGGGCGTTTATGACGATGGTGTTCTGCAACTGCATCGGCCCGCAGATCCTGTGGTTCAAGTGGGCCCGTCAGAACGTCTGGACCATCATGTTCGCCGCCATGTGCGTCAACTGTGGCATGTGGTTCGAACGCTTCATCATCACCATCACGTCGTTGTCGAACGACTTTGTGCCCTCGTCTTGGGCGCTCTTCCGGCCCACGTGGGTGGACATCCTGATGTTCACCGGCAGCTTCGGGCTGTTCTTCACCAACTTCCTCCTGTTCCTGAAGTTCCTGCCCACTGTCGCCATCGCCGAGGTCAAGACCATTATGCCCGAAGCCCACTCGGGCCACGGCCACGACCACAGCCAAGACAATCACAATGGCCACAGCCACGCACAACCCTCTGCACACGGAGGTCATCCCTAAGCCATGACCACAGCCGCCCCCACCTACGCCCCGCCGATGACCTCGGGCACGACGCACAGCGAAGCGCCGACCAAGCTCTACGGCCTGATCGCCGAGTTCGACACCGTTGACACCGTCCTGTCCGCGACGCAAGCCATGCGCGACGCGGGCTACGAGAAACTCGATGTCCACAGCCCGTTCCCGATCCACGGCATCGATGATGTGCTGGGCATCCGCCCGACCATCATGCCCTGGATCGTGCTCACGATGGGCCTCATGGGGATGACGACGGGGTTGCTGCTGACGAACTACACGATGGGCTTTATCGAGGCGCCGCTGCCTTTTGTGCCGGTGTCGCTGGAGCCGTACGCATATTTAATTTCAGGCAAGCCGTACTTCTCGCTGGCGGCGTACATCCCGGTGATCTTCGAGCTGACGATCATGTTCAGCGCGTACACGGCCGTGTTCTCGATGTTCCTGCTGAACAAGCTGCCGTTGTTGTCGCACCCGTTGTTTTCAAGCAAGAACTTCCGCCGCGCGACGAGCGACCGTTTCTTCATCGCCGTTGAAGCCGGCGATGCGAAGTTCGACCGCGACCGCACCTCCGTCAAGCTCCGCGAGAACGGCGCACTGAGCGTCGAACTGATCCATGAGTGAGAGTGAGTGAGTTGTGAGTGGTGCGTCGTGCGTCGGGGTCAGAACACCAAGGCACGCAATACCATTCCCTGATCCCTGATCCCCCCAACTGGCAAGCCATGCTCAAGCCCGACCTGCGAATGTTTTTTCCCAAGAGCGTCCCGTTCTGGATGGTCTCCACGGCGGTGGTGCTGGGGATCGCGTCGCTGGTGCCCATTGCGCTGGTGCTCCGTTACAGCCAGCTCTATCACGAGAAGCCGGCGGTGCATCTGTTCCTGGACATGGACAACCAGCCCAAGCTCAAGGCCCAGCACGCGTCGAGCGTGTTTGCCGATGGCCGGGCGATGCGGCCCGCGGTCCCCGGAGCTGTTGCTCGCGGTCACCTGGACACCGACGACCATTACCACCGCGGTTTCCGTCCGATCATCAGCGCAGAGGGTCAGAGCAGCGTCGAGTACATTAGCGGTTACCCCGCTGACGTGAAGGTCGATGCCGTGTTCGTGCAGCGTGGCCGGGAGATCTACGAGAGCAAGTGCTACCCCTGCCACGGCAAGGCGGGCTACGGCGACGGCCCGGTCAACAAGCGGGCGATGGAACTCGCGACCACCGGCAACCAAGACCTCAAGCTCGGCACGGTCTGGGCCACCGCACAGAACCTCCAGAAGATCGACGAGAACTCTGGCCAGCTGACCTACGGCCCGGGCGTTTACGCCGAGGGCAAGATGTTCAACGTCATCACGCACGGCCTGGGGTCCATGCAGGGCTACGGCGAAAAGATCACCGTCAAAGACCGATGGGCCGTCGTCGCTTACATCCGTGCACTCCAACTCAGCCAACACCCCGATCTCATGCAGGCGGCGCTAAGCGATGACGCGTCGGCAAACCCTGCGGTGACGTTGGCGCAGTAATGTGTTTAAAGATGAGTGGCACAGCCCGATGTGTCGCGTTGGAACGGTTCTTGATTTTGATCCTGCTTCGTGATTGATTTTTATGGCTCACCACGCGACCCCCACTCTGACTGATGCCGACCGCACCGTGCTTGGGAACCGGGCGGCCCCGGCGTTCTTCATTTTGCTCGTGGTCGGCGCGGTGTGCCTGGCGCTGGCGCTCGTGTTGTCGCTGGTGATGGCCGAGACGCGTTTTGCCGGGGCGCAGCGGTTTGGGTACGCGTATCTCACGGGATATGCATTTGTGGTGGCGTTGTCGCTGGGTTCGCTGTTTTTCGTGATCATCACGCACCTTTTCCGGGCGGGTTGGTGCGTGATGGTGCGACGGGTGCCCGAGGCGTTTGCGGCGAATATCCCGCTGCTCATCGTGCTATTCATCCCGATCGCGGGGTATGTGTACGCGTGGAACGGCTCGTTGTACCCATGGGCACAGACGTTCGAAGACCACGGCAGCCACGCGGCGATGGTCGCCCCGGTCGAGCACCAGCTCATTAGTGCAGAGACGACGCCACCCTCGCCCACGGCTGCGGACCACGCGCCCGATCACGGGCACGACCACCCCGCCGTTGGCGGGACCGATGCGCACGCCGAGCATGCGGCGAGTGGTCACAG
>DAIOEG010000338.1:0-2899 GCA_036746415.1 Phycisphaera sp.
TCTGCGGATCTGCGTGGACTTGCAACGCCAGCGCTTGCAGGGCCTGGGCCACGGCGGCGAGCGGGTGGTATTCCGCGGGCGCTGAGGTTGTGATGACCAGCGGCGTGGTGGCGGCGTCTTGCCGGGCCAGAAACTCGCGCAGCAGGTGGCTCTTGCCACAACCCGCGGGGCCTTCGAGCATCACCACCAGCGGGGCGGTCGGCACCGCGTGGCGACCACTGCGGTCGGCCAGGCGCCGGGCTTGGTGCCAGGCTTGCGTAAGTTGGCGCAGCAAGTCGTCGCGGACGGGCGGGTCGTCGCGGGTGGTTCTGAGTTTTGATGTGGGTGCAATGAAGTCGCGGACCTCCGCCGCAGACGGTCGGTCGGTCGGCTCGTGCGCGAGGAGTCGCGGCAGCAACTCCGCGAACGGGGCCGGCACGCCAGTCATCACCGTGGTGGCCGAGAGTTGCCCCGTCAACGCGTACACGAGCACGGCCCCGAGGGCGTAGACATCCGCGGGAGGGCTTGGCGGGGCCGGGGTTTCGCCACGCAGCTCCGGGGCCCGACACGCGAGGGCGAGGTCCCGACCCGCCGCCGCGTCGTCGACGAGTTTGATGGCATCCCCCTCGAGGTAGTGGACGTTGTGCGGGGTCACGGCTCCGTGGCATAAATGTTGGCGATGCAACGAAGCCAGGGCACCCGCCAAACATTGGGCCAGCCGGAGCGCCGCCGCGGCATCGAGGCACCCACGGGCGACCTGCTGGACCAGACTGCGGCCCAGGGCCCATTCGCGGACGATGTACGGCCGCCCGAGGTGGGTCCCGAGTTCAAACGTTTGCGGCAGACACGGTTCGCTCAGACACGCCTGGAGCCCCGCAGTCCGGCGAAACACCGCGAGCTGCGAAGGGTCCGCGGTGGTGGGTAGCTTGACGGCGACGGTAAAATCACCGCGCAAGCCGCGATACACGACGCTGGTCGCAGTCCGTTCTTCCTCTCCGAGCAGCGATAGGCCCGGGATCTGCGGGGCAGAACGGTCCGACACGGGCGCCGAGTATCGCTGGTTTTGCCGAGCCGTGCCGCGCCGATGCGCGGGCGAAGCGAGGCTCTGCGGGCCAAACCGCGCCGCGGTGGTCAGCTCAGAAATGGGCGTTCATGACACCAACGAATCAGTCCCCGGGAAGCAACTCGGTATCTCCCCCTCTTTTAGCCGCCCCCGTGTCAGCAACGATAACCCGTACTCCGAAGCCCTCTTCCGGACCCTCAAATGGGTGAGGGAGACAGCTCACGCAGGACCAGACCACAACCCAGTTAAGGAAGGCGATGCAGCCCAAACTCAACCAGATCATCCTCTTTGAACACGGCAGTTACAACGGTAAGACCCAGGTCTTCGATCTCAACCAATACACTCCGAACGCGATCCACGCGTTCTCTGGATCCTCAATGCAGGACGAGGCATCCTCGGTCCGCTGGTGCCTGCCGCCGGGTCGCGTGGTCACCTTCGCCGACCACCGGAAGTATCCCCAGCTTCCCGACCTCTCGGAGCTCGGGCGGACGATCGACCTCATCGGTGATGGCACGGTCCGCGAGATGAACCTGACCAGCAGGGGCATCGGCGACGTTCTTAGCGCCTTCTTCTGGCGGGACGTCGACCTCTCGCGGGGCTACCTGATCTTCTACAAGGACAGCAACTTCAGCGACTTCCGGCAGACGGTGTTTCTCTCGGAGTGGGCGGTGAACAAGGCCCACAGCATCAGCAAGTGGGCGATCCAGGATGAGATGACCTCGGTGCAGTGGGTTGGCCTCGACCCCAAGGTGGTCGTCGAACTCTACGACCACAGCTCGGGCACGGGCTCCTCGTACCGCAACATCGTCCGCCGCGATCCCAATGGCGGGGTCGAGGGGATCGCCTCGCTCTCGGCAATGGGGATGAACGATAAGGTCTCCTCGTTCAAGATTGTCGAGAAGCTGCCGGTGGTCGAAGCGATCCAGTCCATCGAGTTCGACCGCCGCAATTTTCCCCGCAAGTCGGTGACCATCTACTCCAAGGGGTCGGTCAAGGGGACTCAGAGCGCGAGCATCTACACCGCGAACGTCGCCCAGACCTGGACCGAGACCAGCAGCGTGACCGTCGAGCAGAGCCACACCGTCGGCGGGAGCTTCTCGTACCAATACGCCTCGGGCACGGGGGCTACCGGGAAGAGCCCCGGCCGGACCCTCTACCGCCGAAGCGAGGAGGTGAGGGGTGTGCTCAAGGGTAGCTTCGCTTTCGACACCAAGTCGGTGTTTGAAACGACACCCCTCTGATCCAGGCCACAAGCTGCAAGGGCTCGTCGGCCGATACCCGCTGCCGCATGCTCGCGGCCTTGGCGGGGCGCAAAAACCATGCCACCTACAGGGAAGCTCTCGAAGAGGGGGAAACACATAAGGTGACTTCAGAGGCGATCTTCTGGTCGCGCTAGCGGCGGGCCTAGGGGGGACAGACCCGGTTCTCGGCGTCTCCACAGGAGCCCTCCCCCGGCGGGAACCACCGCCCGGTCTGAGTGTCGCACCACTGGACGAGCCCCTGGTCGGGGACCTGGCAGGTCTCGCAGCTTGTGCAGTAGAAGGTGCCGAAGTTGGCCTCGGCGCCGTTGGAGCTGCCACAGTAGGCGGTCCAGCAGGCGTCGGGCTCGCCGAGGCCGCCCTCGCTGCAGACGTTGGCGACGCCGACAGGGACCTCGCAGCCGTTGTCCCAGTCGTCGTCACAATTGGCCCAGGGCTCGATGCACTCCCAGGCGCCGCAGTCGCCACCCACGCAAATGCCGACGGCGTTGGCGCGGGTGCACTCGATGGGGGGACCCGGGAGGCAGGTGCTAGCGCCGTCGCAGGTGTCGTCTCTGGTGCAACCGAAGAGGTCGCAGGGGGTCCCCTGGGGGGCGGG
>DAIOEG010000339.1:0-2881 GCA_036746415.1 Phycisphaera sp.
GGGGATGTAGTCGTGGAACTGCGCGAAGCACACGCGCTTCCACATCGCCTCATCGACCGGGCCACCGCCCGTCGCGCAGCGCACGGCCTCCCACACCTGCAGGCCGCGCTCGGCGGACCGGAACGCGTGCTTCAAGTCGCCATGCGTTGTCTGCACGCCGCGGTGGTACTCCAGATACATCTCGCCACGCCAGCGTGGGAGCTTGTCGCTCTGCTGGGCGAGTCGGTCGAAGAAGCCCTCGATGGTGCCCCATTGGGCTTTGGGCATGCCTGCAAGATTCTGTAAACGCCTTGCGCGTTCGCACATCGCCTCGTTCAGGCCGCCGCCGCCGTCGCCGTACCCGCATGGGAACAGGCCCTCGTCGTGGACCGCGCTTTGGCGGTGCTGCATCGCGCAGTGCTTGAGTTCCCCGGGCTGGACTTCCTGGTTGTAGTGGTTCCACGAGATGTGCGAGACGACCTCGCTGCCGTCGATCCCGACCCACTTGAAGCTGCTGTAGGGGAACCGCGTCGCGCCCGACCAGTGCATCTTGGTCGTGTAGAAGTACGGCACGTCGAAGCCCGCCATGATCGTCGGCAGGCACCCGCTGTACCCAAACACGTCGGGGATCCACACGCACCGGCTGTCACTGCCTCGCAGCGCGCGGAACCCTTGCTGGCCCAGTGAAAACGCGCGCACGAGCGCTTCGCCGCAGGGTAGCTGCACATCCGACTCGACGTAGAGCGCGCCGGTCGCTTCCCACGAGCCCTTCTTGATCTGGCGTTTCACGTCCTTCAAAAGTTCGGGCGCGAGGCGCTCCACCGCTTCGTAGCTCGCGGGCTGCGAGTAGCCGAAGGTGACCTCGGGGTATTGCTCGATCATGTGCAGCGCGTTGGCGAACGAGTGGACGGCCTTGAACTCGCCAGCGCGCTCCGGCCAGAGCCAGACCAGGTCGATGTGGGCGTGCCCGGTGAGCACGGCTGTCATCGCGTTGGGGTCGGCGGGGAACTCCTGATAGATCGCGGAGAGGCGCTTGCGGCACGCGGCGATGCCGTCGTGGTCGAGCACTTCGACGGCGTGGTTCATGCGGTCGATAAGCTTGCGCAAGAGCGGCTCGGCAACGCTGAGGTCCGGGCGGTACCCGCCGATGCCCATCATGTCGTACCCGGTGGGGTACTCGGGCTTTTGCAAGAGTGTCAGGAGCCGCAACAGCACATCGAAGTCGTGCATCGCGTGCCACGCATCATCGTTACGTGTGGCGAGGAACGCGCCATTGAATCGGCTGCCGAGCACGGGGTCGACACCTTGCGACTCGCCGTTGACCCAGATGCCGGTGCGGGCGCAGAGCGACTCGATGACGAGTTCGCCGCCGGCGTTGGGCAGCGGCGCGTAGAGGTGGCCGGGGTCGATGCCGTAGGTCGGTTTGCCATCGACGTAGAGCGTGGCCTCGCCGCGGTCGGTCCAGTGGAGGTAGCGTTGCTGGCCGGCTGCTTTGCGGTCTGCTTTGGGTACGGCGAGCTTCCACCAGCAGCGGTCGAACATGCTGCCCCAGTGGTGCGGCAGCGTGGTGACGGGCTTGAACTCGGCGTCATTGACGGACGCGAGCGGGCGGTGGTTCTGGGTGGCGGGTGCTTGGCGGACGGAAAGCGGGGTCGGGTCCACTTGCCAGACCATGCCAGCGATCCGGCTCTGGGCTTTGACGAGGCGGGGCAAGACCAGCTGTGGGAAGGGTGTTTGAGCGAGCATCGGGAGAATGTATCGGGGGTCGGTGATTGTTGTTGAGTGAAAGAAAAACCGACGGTCGGTGACCGTCGGTTTCTTGGGGGTTGTGTGCTCATTCAATGGGGCATGGGGAAGCGTTTGCAGAGGTCGACGACTTCGTGTCGGACTTTGGCGAGGCGGGTGTCGTTGCCCTGCGAGTGGAAGACGCGGTCGATGAAGTCGGCGACCTCGGGCATGTCGTTTTCTTTGAGGCCACGCGTGGTGAGAGCGGGCGTGCCCATGCGGACCCCGGAAGTTTGAAAGGGTGTCCTCGTTTCATTCGGCACGGTGTTCATGTTGGTGATGATGCCGGCCTTTTCGAGCCACAGCGCGGCCTCCTTGCCGGTGAGCTCGGGCGTGGTGGGTCGCAGGTCGATGAGCAACAGGTGGTTGTCCGTGCCGCGTGAAGCGAGCTTGTAGCCACGCTCGGTGAGGTCGGCGGCGAGGGTCTTGGCGTTCTTCACGACCTGGTGGGCGTAGTCCTTGAACGACGGCTGGAGCGCTTCGTGGAAGGCGACGGCCTTGGCGGCGATGACGTGCATGAGCGGGCCGCCCTGTGTGCCGGGGAAGATGGCGCGGTTGAACTGCTTGGCCAGCTCTTCATCGTTGGTGAGGATCAGGCCACCGCGCGGGCCACGCAGCGTCTTGTGCGTCGTGGTCGTGACGATGTGGCAGTGCGGGAACGGCGAGTCGTGTGCTCCGCCGGCGACGAGGCCCGCGATGTGCGCGATGTCGGCCCAGAGCAGCGCGCTGTGCTTGTCGGCGATCTCGCGGAAGCGTTTGAAGTCGATCTTGCGCGGGTACGCGGAATAGCCGCACATGAGCACCTTGGGCTTGTGCTCGGCACAGACCCTGTCCACGGTATCGAAGTCGATGGTACCCCAGTCCGCGTGCGACTCGTCGAGGATGAGGTCGTAGGTGACGGGGTGCAGCCACTTGCCGGAGATGTTGACGGGGCTGCCGTGGGTGAGGTGGCCACCCTTGGAGAGGTCGATGGCGGCGAACTTGTCGCCCCCGGAAGCAGAGCGCGGATCGAGCAGCGCGAGTTGGACGGCGATGTTGGCGCTCGCACCCGAGTGCGGCTGGACGTTGGCGAACTTGCAATTGAAGAGTTCGCAGGCGCGGTCGATGGCGAGCTGTT
>DAIOEG010000340.1:0-2873 GCA_036746415.1 Phycisphaera sp.
TTGTCGATCAGCATCGGCACCTTGTCTAGCTCGCCCGGCCCGCATAAGAGGTCAACCTGCGGGTAGCGGCGGACCATGTCCTGGCCGTCGCGTTCGGCCATGCAGCCCAGCACCCCCAGCACGACGTTCGGGTGCTCCTTCTTGTGTCGCCCGACGATGCCCAGGCGTGACCAGACCTTGTTGTCCACCATCTCGCGGATCGAGCAGGTGTTGTAAAGCACGACATCCGCCGACCGCCAGTCGTCGGTGAAGCGGTAGCCCAGCCCGCGCAGCTGCCCAATGACGAGCTGGCTGTCGAGCACGTTCATCTGGCAGCCGAACGTCTCGAGATAGACGCTCGGGGCCGAGCTGCGCGGTGCTTGGAATGATGCTGTCGCTGCATCGGTGATGCAGCCGGCGGTGGTGTCGCCGCACGCGCAGGCGCCGGCTTGACCCTGTTGAGGTGCGATGGGCAGGTGTTGGACGGTGGGCGGGGTGGTCATGTCGAGCACCGCATGATAACGGCGGGCCCGCGAGGGACGTGCAAAACCCAGCCGGCTTTCACGTCCGGGTGATTTCGGGGACGATACAAACAGCAAGGATGCGCGACGCGACCCGACCAATCCGCCCTGCCCGGCTCTCGACCTATGCCGAGGCACTGTCGCGCCGCGTCGCCGCCGCGCCCGGCAGCCCCGCCGACGTCTTCGAGCGTGTGCTCAGGCCCGTCCCCGGCTGGCTCATGATCCTCGGCGGGCTGACGCTTTTGGGCATGGCGATCCTCACGCCCTCGTGGCTGGACCTGACCAAGGCCCGTTGGGAGTTGAAACTGATGCAGCTCCAGTCGGACCGGCTCGTGAAGCAGGCCGAGCGGTATGCAAAGTTCGAGCAGGCCGTCGTCGAGCGCGACCCTGTGCTGCTGGAGCGGTTGGCGTACACGCAGCTTCGGCTGCAGCAGGCCGAGCGCCGCGTCGTGTCCGAGCTGGCCAGCGAAGGCCGGGTGCCCAACCCCGCAGCCGGTGCCGACCTCCCGCCCGGCGACATCGACCGCTGGCTCGCCGTGCAGCCGCCGGTCGTCGGTGTGGACCTGCCCGCCTACGCGCAGTCCAACACGCGACTCACACGACTCACCGGCGAGCCGCTCCCGCGTGCGGTCCTCTTGATCGTCGGCTGCCTCAGTGTCTTCGCGGGCCTGTGGTGGGGCTCGCATCGAAGCACGCCTAACCAGCGCACCGGCAACGACGACGCCGATGATGCCAACCCGTTGCGCATCCGTGACGCGGCGTGATACAGCGCACGCTCCGAGCCCAATCCACTCAGACCGCAGCCATCGCGATCCTCTTGTCAACTTTCTTATTCAGCCGCTTAACCCCCCGACACGTTCTCCCGATACGGATCCGGTGAAGCAGTTCAACCCCACGCCGTCCCTCCCCAACCGACAGCCCGAAGCGGTCGTCGCCGCCGCACTCTCCCTCGTACCCGGCTTCGACCAGTGGGCACACGAGCCAGCCCCCGCGCAGCTGACCTCGCAGGCGCTGTCGTTGGACCAGCAGGCGCTCATGACGCTGGCCGCCGCGTGCCTGCTACGGATCGCGGAAGAGCAGCTGCCGCTGCGCCGCCGACGCGCCGCGTGAGCACACGCATCACGCTCAACACCCATCGCCTTACCTTGTGGACCCCTGTTCCGTTCGTTGCGGGACGGGGTCTTTTTTGTGTGTCGCGTTATGAACCAAGAGCGCAACGCAATCAAGACCGTCACGCCAAACGCTTGACCGCAACAGTACCTTCCTTGGTGGTCTTCACGTCGTAGCCAGCGGCGCTCAACTCGGAACGGATCGCGTCGGCCGATGCGAAGTCCTTGCGTGCCCGCGCCGCGTCCAGATCTCTGCAACGCAGTTGGATCTCATCACCTTCTGCGGTCGCCACTTCCTCCAATGATGCACTGGATGAGATCACGCCCAGCACCTGATCAAACGCGCGCAGCGTCGCGTACACCGCGTCACGTCCGCTCGCCGGCTCATTGAGAAACTCAAACACCACCGCCAACGCCCCCGCCATGTTCAAGTCGTCCGCGAGCATCGCCTTGAACCGCGCGACCGCGGGCAGCTCCGCGTCTGTCGTGGGCACCGCTGCGTGCGTGTCGGCCTGATACCCCACGCGCTCCGCAAACGCGCGCAGCTTCCGCACCGCTGATGCCGAGTCGAGCAGGCCCTGCCGGCTCACGTTCATCTGGCTGCGGTAGTTGGCTTTGAGCAATTCGAAACGTAGCACCGCGGGGTCCACCGCCGAGCCGGTCATGCCGCCCTCGAGCACTTGGCGCACGGTGAAGAAGTTGCCCTTGCTCTTGGACATCTTCGCGCCTTCGACAAACAGGTGTCGGCTGTGCATCCAGAAGCGTGCAAAGGTGTCGTGCCCGGTCGCGCCGCAGCTCTGCGCGATCTCGCACTCGTGGTGCGGGAAGATGTTGTCTTCACCGCCGGTGTGGATGTCGATGACGTCCCGGCCGAGCACCGCCGACGCCATCGCCGAGCACTCGATGTGCCACCCCGGATACCCCTCGCCCAGGTCGATGCCCAGCGTGCGTGGGTCCCACTTCATGAGGTGGCTCGCGTCGGGCTTCCACAGCAGGAAGTCGGCGGGGTGACGCTTGACCTGCTGGTGCTCGCTCTGCACCCGCCCGCCCGCGCCGCCGCGCAGCTGCTCAAGCGTGTTGCCCGACAGTCGGCCGTACGGCTCGAACGACTGCACCGCAAAGTACACCGCCCCATCCCCCCCGACGTAGGCGTGCCCCCGCTCGATCAGGCGTTGCACGAGCTTGAGCATCTGCGGCACGTGAGCCGTTGCGCGCGGCATGTTGCGTGGGTATTCATCGGCTACCTTCATGCCCAGCAGCTTCG
>DAIOEG010000341.1:0-2871 GCA_036746415.1 Phycisphaera sp.
TGCAGCGTGGTCATGGGCGTCTTGTCGGTGAAGTAGTGCTTGCCGGCGTCCATGCATCGGATGCCAAGCGGCGCGCGTTCGCTCGGGATGGCGGCGGCGGCGACGAGCTGGACCTGCGGGTCTTGCAGGATCGTGTCGAGGTCGGTGACGTGCTGAGCGCCGCGGTCGTGGGCGAATGCCTTGGCTTTGGCGGTGTCGAGTTTGTCGTAGACGTACTTGAGTGTTGCGCCGGCCTCGGTGAGGCCGTTGGCTTGGCCGACGATGTGGCCGTGGTCCATGGCGGCGACGGCGAAGTGGAACTCGCCGGGCTTGACGACGGGGGAGGGTTTGCCGGTGGGTGCGTAGTTCATGCCGTCGTTGCTGGTCATGGTGTATGTCTTTGATGGGTGAGTAAGGACGCGCGCAGTGTACGCGGTTTGATTTCAAGCGTGTGTGTGGGCGGGTTGTGTTGATACGATCGCGTGCATGAGTGGTGAACAGACGTTGATGGAGACGTGGTTGCCGTTGTTGCACCGTCGCGCGGGCAAGGTGCGTGACGTGTATGAGGCGTTGATGCGTGATGGGACGGAGGTGATGGTGCTGGTGGCGACGGACCGCATCAGCGCGTTTGACGTGGTGATGGGCAACGGGATCCCGGGCAAGGGGCGACTGCTGACGCAGATGAGCGGGTTCTGGTTTGACTTGATTTCAAGTCGTTTTGCGGGCGAGCTGGGGCATCATCTGTTGTCGCTAGACCCGGGTGTGGTGCGTGGGTTGGAGCCAGCGGATGTGGAAGCGTTGCGAGGCCGGGTGATGGTGGGTCGGCGGACGCGTGTGGTGCCGATCGAGTGTGTGGCGCGTGGGTATCTGGCGGGTTCGGGTTGGAAGGAGTACCAGCAGAGCGGGACGGTGTGTGGTGTGTCGCTCCCTGCGGGGCTGAAGCAGTGTGATGCGTTGCCCGAGCCGATCTTCACGCCGGCGTCGAAGGCGGAGCAGGGGCACGATGAGAACATCACGTTCGAGCGTGCGTGTGATGCGGTGGGGGGTGACCTGATGCGCGTGCTGCGTGATTGGACGATGCGTTTGTATGCGCTGGGTCATGCGCATGCGCGGTCGCGTGGTGTGATTCTTGCGGACACGAAGTTTGAGTTCGGGTTGCCTCTTGATCGAGATGTGAAAGTGCCTATCCTGATCGACGAGGTGATGACGCCCGACAGCTCGCGTTACTGGCCGGCGCACCTGTATGAAGCGGGCAGAGATCAGCCGAGCTTTGACAAGCAGTACGTGCGAGACTATCTCCAGTCGCTTGTGGACGCGGGCCAGTGGGACAAGCAGCCGCCCGGCCCGGTGCTGCCCGAGGACGTGGTGAAGCGCACGGCAGCGAAGTATGCCGAAGCGTATGAACGGATCGCGGGTGATGTGGTGACAGGTGGAGTGGTCTGACGCATGCAAAGTAGAAACCGGCCGCAAGGATGCAGCCGACGACAAGAGCCCACGACGCGCCACGCGTGGGCTCTTGTTCATTGGTTGGCAGCATGATTTGAACCGCAGAGGCGCGGAGGGCGTGGAGAAGATCAGCGGGAGCGTTGATGTTGGTGTCTGCACGTGATGGAGTCTTGAGGACGTTGAGTTTGCACGGTTGCGCGTGCTTTGGGTGGTTTGCCTTGTGGGGTTATGATGGTTTTACGTGGTTGGTTGGCTTGGTGCGTTTTGCGTTGGATTTCAACGTGTTTTTGATTCTTCATGGAACTCTTTGGGACGTGTCACGATGAAGCATGCGAGCCGAAAGCGTTGGTTGAAGCGGGTGTGCATCGCGTTGCCGGTGTTGTTGGTGCTGTATGCGGCGGGGGGGTTCTTGGGAGTGCCGTGGGTGGCGCAGCGGTTTGTGGTGCCTGCGGTGAATGAGTCGTTAAACGGGACGCTGAGCATCACCAAGGTGCGGTGCAACCCGTTTGCGCTCTCGATCACGTTGGAGGGCGTGGATGTGGTCGATGCGCAAGGCCAGCGTGTGGCGGGGGTGGGGCGGTTCTATGGGAACATCCAGGCGTCGTCGCTGCTGCGTGATGGCTTTGTGTTTCGCAAGGCCCAGATCGACAAGCCGTTCGCTCGGCTCGAGGTCATGCAGGACGGTTCGATCAACCTTGCATCGCTCGTGAAGCCGTCGGCTGATCAGCCCGATGCTGCGTCGCCGAGCGCGCCCAGCGGCGAGCAGGAGCCGTTCGTGTTGCCGCGTTTGCGTGGCGAGGGGTTGGAGGTGCGTGAGGCGGAGTTGGTGTTTGTGGACCGGATGTTTGAGCCGGTGATCGAGCGGATGATCATGCCGGTGAGCTTCACGCTCAATGAGTTCGACACGGCTCCTGAACACAAGAATGATCACGTCTTCAACGCGGCGACCGATGCCTCGGAGAACTTCGACTGGGAAGGGCAGGTGCAGCTGGACCCGTTGACGGCCGTGGGCTGGGTGACGCTGCGCAAGCTGGACCTGGAGCGTTATCAGCCGTACGTCGGTCGAGCGGTGCCGATGCGTGTGGCGGGCGGGAAGGTGTCGTTGTCGCTGTATTACGTCCTTGCGCCGGCGGCGAATCCGCCGGTGGCGCGGGTGTCGCTGAAGAGTCTCGCGATGGATGACCTGCGGGTGACGCTGTCGGATCAACCGTTGCTTGACATCAAAGCTGTGAAGGTTGAAGAAGTGGATGTGGACGCGGTGAAGCGTGACGTGGGGGTGAGGGCCGTGACGGTCGATGGCCTGACCGCGCACGGCAGGCGTGATGCGGATGGCGCGCTGCCGCT
Source organism: Phycisphaera sp. (assembly GCA_036746415.1). Lineage (GTDB taxonomy): Bacteria > Planctomycetota > Phycisphaerae > Phycisphaerales > Phycisphaeraceae > DAIOEG01. The sequence goes on from DAIOEG010000341.1 coordinate 2,770, forward strand.
GCTTAAGGCGATCGAAGAGTTGCAGCTCGCAGCGCAGGTCAGCGCTGATGCATCGGCAACGAGTGCATCGATCGCAGAGCAAGCCCCGCCGATGGACCCGAT
>DAIOEG010000342.1:0-2849 GCA_036746415.1 Phycisphaera sp.
GGCCGAACGGCCCGCGCGGGCCGAAAGGGCGTCGCCTGGTCCTTCGTCACCCCCGAGCAGGGCCAGCAGCTCACGCAGATCGAGATCCTCGCCGGCGCGATGATCGACCACCTGGAGTACCCCGACTTCGAGCCCGGCCCGGTCCCCAAGGACGTCGCCGACCAGCGCAGCCGCGTGCCGCAGCGGTCCACCGTCCCCGTCAAAGCCGTCGACCGCGCAGCGGGCCTCGTGAAGGCCGACGACCTCACCGACGACCAGAAGGCCACCATGTTCCCCGGCGGGATCGTCCCCAAAGGCCCGCCCAAGAAAAACCTCGGCAGCGCGTTCCGACGACGCGGACGCTGACCTCGCAACACAACTCCCCGCGCTTCATCACGTCACAGTGCCTGACGTAGCGCCGCGACTTGTCACGCCCTCACCGGTGCGACACCGCGTGCTCCAACACCTCCAGCGCTGCGCGCACATGTGAGCGGTCGCCGTCGTGTTCAAGCATCGCGGGCACCGCCATCGCAAGCAGCGCCCGTTTGATCTCCGCCAACCTTGGCCAGTCTTCGCACACCGCGAGGCCGTGCTGTCGGCGTTGCTTCGCGAGCATGCTGCACAGCTTTCGTCCGCCCAGCCGGTCGCGCTGCGCCCAGTACAGGTGCTCGAAGTACACCGCGTCCTCGACCCAGTGCCCGCTGTGCATCTCGGCCAGGTCCAGCAACACCGCGTGCGGGGTCGTGTACTCCGCGTGGTCGTGCGGGTGGGGCGACATCGCGTTGCCCAGGTGCAGGTCGCCGTGGCACCAGCACGACCGCTCACGCGCGTCCCACGCCTTCAGCCAGCCGTCCATCGAACGCCCCGCGCCACGCAACGCCTGCTTCCAACGCTGCTCCTCCGCCAACGCCCGGTCGTGCACCTTGCGCCGCGCACGCTCGAGCACCTTCACCCAGTCCGGCTCGCGGTGTTCGTGCTGATTCTCATAGGCCTCGCACCGCTCGTAAAAACGCCCGATCGCCTCGATCGTTAAGTCAAACTCACGACCGCCCCACGCCGTGCCCAACGGCCCGTGCGGCAGCCGTTCCATCACCAGCCACACAAGGTCGTACCCGTTCACCGCGTCGCCATGCGCAAACAGCCGAGGCACACACGGCGGCCGCTCATCGCTCTCTTGAAGTTGCAACCGCTCCAGCCACAACCGCTCCCTCGGCCTCGCCGGCAGCTTGACCACCACGTCCGCCGGCTCGCCACTCCCCGTGTCAAACGTCGCATACCCCGTGAGCGCGCCGCCGCGCTGCCAATCCGTCCGGAACCAGCTCACCTTCGACAACGCCCCGCCGCACGCCCGCTGCACCGCAGACGCCAGCTCCGAACCCATGTACTCCCAGACGCCAACGGACACGTCCATGCACCAGAGTGTCGGCCAACACCCCGCCCATGTCCACACTCTTCCAAAACTTTCATGCTCCCCCCACGCCGACGCTAAAGGCGCATCGCCCGAAGCGTCTGGCTCAGCCGCTAACATTCCCCGATGCGCGACCCACGACTCGACCAGCTCGCCAAAGTCCTCGTCCACTACTCCACGCAAATCAAGCCCGGCCAGCTCGTCCGCCTCTCCGGCGATGTCGTCGCCCTGCCGCTCATCGAAGCGCTCTACGAAGAAGTCCTCAGAGCCGGCGCAAACCCCTACGTCAAGCTCGCCACGCAGAACATGGAGGACGCGTACTTCGAACTCGCCAGTGATGCGCAGCTCCAGTTCCTCAGCCCCGTGTTGCTTGAAGAGGTGAACCTCATCGACGTGTCCATCGGCCTCTGGGCCGACACGAACACCAAGGCGCTCTCACAAGTAGACCCGTCCAAACAGAGCAAGCACTCGGCCGCGCGCAAACCCTACATGGAGGTCTTCTTCAAGCGCGCCGCGGCGGTGGACAAGCCGCAGGACTACCCCGGCGTGCGCCCGCTGCGCTGGGCCGGCACGCAGTACCCCACCGAGGCCAGCGCGCAGGACGCCGAGATGTCGCTGCGCCAGTACGCCGACTTCGTGTTCAAGGCCGGCTACCTCGACCAGCCCGACCCCGTGGCCGTGTGGGAGTCGATCCGCACGCGCCAGCAGAAGGTCGCCGACTATCTGACGGGCAAGAAGGTGCTGCGGTTCCGCACCGACGCGGGCACCGACCTGACCGTGAACGTCGAGGGCATGACGTGGGTCAACTGTGCCGGCGAATCGAACTTCCCCGACGGCGAAGTCTTCACAGGGCCCAATCTCAATGCTGCGTGCGGCGGCGTCAACGGCGTCGTGCACTACTCGTTCCCCGCCGTCCACCACGGCCGGGAGGTCCACGACATCACGCTGCGCTTCGAGCGTGGCAAGGTCGTGGAGGCCCACGCAAGCAAGAACCTCGACTTCCTCAACCAGATGCTCGATCAGGACGCCGGCGCACGCACGCTCGGCGAGCAACAGCAACCAGTCCGGCCTGCACTGGGACATGGTCTGCGACCTCCGCACCGGAGGCACCATCGAAGTCGATGGTGCCGTCATCAGCAAAAACGGCAAGTTCGTCTTCGACGGCTGGCCGGGGAATGATTAGGTCGTGTTCTTTACCAGATTATTAACCGCTGATGAACGCAGATGGACGCGGATGATTTGTGTTGGTGTTTGAATGGCCGCTGACTCATACGTGACAAACGCTACGCGGCGCACGGTGTATGACTCGATTCATCCGCGTGCATCCGCGTTCATCTGCGGTTTCAAAGATGCTCTGTGTAGTCAAGATCAAGACGCTCCTCAAACCACTCAAAACCTTCAAATCAGGACCCCACCATGCCCACCGGAAAAATGATCGCCGCGTCTGTGAAGCGTCCGTACG
>DAIOEG010000343.1:0-1589 GCA_036746415.1 Phycisphaera sp.
CAGAGGCATGCAATGACATCAAGCGTGAGAACATGGCATGGCAGTTCATCGCTTAATTCCCGTCGACCTTCTGGGCTGTCTGCTCTGCGTCCTCTGCGCCTCTGCGGTTCAACTCTTTCCGCGTCTATCTGCGGCTCATACTCCTGTGTATGCCTGAGATCACGACTTGGCGGCGAGGCGTTCGAGCTCGTTCTTCACCGCCCGGCGGAGCTTCTCGGCGCTGGAGTCAATTACGCGGTACAGGTCGCTGCCGGTGTCTTCGACCACGAGGGGTTGCCGGCCCGCGATGCGGGCCTCCATGGTGACGCGCTTGTCGTTGGGCCCGCCCTTGCCCCGGTTGTCGTCACGCACGTGCACCTCCACCCGCGTGACGTGCTCGCCCGTGTGACGCAGCGCGTGATCCACCTTGTCGGTGATCCGTTGCTCGATCGCGGGGGTGGATTCCATCTCGGCGTAGTTGATCTGAAGCTTCATGCCCGGCTCCTTTATCGTAGGTGTCGCGATTCATACGCCCAGGGCGATGAAGGGTTCGTGCGGGCGGGGCGTCGATCATGCAAAGATTTCCAGACGATGAGTTGAATCGCCAACACGCCAAGGTGGCTAAGGACCGCCAAGTTGAGCAATGGCCTTATGAGAATGGACCAATCGTGATGCGCTGGTTTACACGGATCAATCGATCGCCTTGCCCGGCCGGTCGCCGCCTTTGGCGCAGCCGCCCTCGCCGCTGGGGCGGACGTGCGGCTTGGCGTGGTCGCGGGTGCCCAGGTAGGCGTAGGGGTCTTTACCAGCGATCAGCGTGATGTCGCGGTAGTCGGCCTTGGCGACGGTCCTGCTGTGGTCGATGTAGGTGTGCCAGTCGGGTAAGCTGGCCCAAGGCAAGAGCGAGCTGGCGCTCATGTAGTGGTTGACCAGCACGCGTCGATAGCCCATTTTGGCGTGGTTGGGCAGCGAGCGGTGCAGAAGGTAGCCGTTGAAGAAGACGATCGAGCCCTTCTTCACTTCCACGGGGACGGCGTCTTCATCGCGGTAGGGGAAGCGGGTGCTCTCCTCGGCGCAGTCGAAGCGCCGGTCGTCCTGCTGGTGCTGGGGGTAGAGCACGCCGGAGCGCTGCGAGCCGGGCAGGACCCAGAGGCAGCCGTTCTGGATGGTCGCATCGTCGAGCGCGATCCACGCGCCAGCGAGGGAGCGGTCGCGTGTGGGGATGTAGTCCTCGTCCTGGTGCCAGGCCTGGCCGGGCTTGCCAGCGGCCTTGATGAAGAGCATCGACTGCATGCACTTGACATCGGGGCCGATGACGCGGGTGAGCACCTCGACGATCGCGGGGTGGGCGAGCGTGTCGTTCATCAGCGGCGAGAACTTGTGCGGGAAGTGGATGCACAGGTACCGGCGGAGCACCTCGTCGTCGCTGTCCTGGTCGTGCGGGCCCTGCCAGCCGTCGTAGCTACCGAAGCCGCCCCGGCAGATGGCGGTAGCGTCGGCGTTGAGCGCGTCGACCTCGTCCTGGCCGAGCGCATCGGTGACGATGAGGAAGCCGTGCTCCTGATAAGCGCGGGCGTTTGCATCCGTCAGGAAAGGCCGGCGTAAGGCAG
>DAIOEG010000343.1:1599-2577 GCA_036746415.1 Phycisphaera sp.
ACGATGCAGTCGCGGGCGGCGGCGGGAAGAGCGGTGGCGGCGGTGGACATGCGGGCAGGGCTCCGGGCAAAAGGGTTTGAGGACCAGATTCGAGAGAGACTGCCCGTGCGAGGCACGCGCAGTGATTTAATGCTTCCGGGGGGTATCCGGGTGGTGTGTCGCTGCGTAACATGAACATACCTTTTGAATCGGTTAATCCAATGCCTATGACGCACCAAAAGATGTCTGAGAGCAACCTGTGGCGGCCGCACCCGCGTTCGACGGTGTTCGGCTCGGTGGACTACCCGCCGGGCGGGGCGCTGGGGCCCAGGACGCAGCGTGACGTGCAACTGGTGATGCAGGACCGCGGCTCGATGCGCGTGTGGGTCAATGGGGAGGAGCGGGCCGTGCCTAACGGGTTTGTGTGTCTGCTCTGGCCCGGTGGGCTGGAGCGGTTCGAGTGGGACGCGCGCCGGCGGTCGCACCACCGATGGATCGCGCTGCACATGGACCGCGCGCAGCTGGAGCACCGCTGGCTGGCGCAGGCGCGCGCGAGCAGCGTGTGGATGCGGCGCGAGACGCCGGCGATGCGCGCGGTGTTTGATGCAGGAGTGCAACTGGGGCAGGGGGCGGACGCGAACCGCTGCGAGGCGCGGTCGGCGCTGGGCGTGGCGTACCTCTCGGTGTTTCTTGAAGACGACGATGCAATCACGTCCGCGAAGGTCCATCACCCGCTGCCCGCCGCGGTGACGGCTGCGTTGTCACTGATCGCGGACCGATACGACCGGGCGATCAGCGTGGAAGACCTCGCGGCCTCGGCGTCGGTGACTCCAACTCATTTGTCGCGGCTGTTTCGCAAGCACCTGCGGACCACGCCGATGCGGGCCCTGTGGGACACCCGGCTGGAGCGCGGGCGCGACCTGCTGCGTGACACGGGCCTGAGCGTTTCAGAGGTTGCGCACCGCGTGGGCTTTGCGAGCCAGTACCACTTTTCACGCT
>DAIOEG010000343.1:2587-2849 GCA_036746415.1 Phycisphaera sp.
TGTCACTATCACTCCAGTTTGGGTCCAACCCTTTTCACGCTTGTTTTCCCAGCGTTTCAGGAAACCGCCCCGTGCGTATCGCCAGCGCATCTGGGACGATGCTGAGTGATATCGGTGTGTCTGCGCATGCAAACGCCGCCGCGTATCGGCGGCGGCGTTTGCGTGGAGGAGATTCCGTGTTCAGTGGCTGGCGGGCTGTGGGGTCGCGCTTGCGAACTGGTGTGTCGCAGCGATCACGTCGCCTCGGAAGGCGTCCCAGAGG
>DAIOEG010000344.1:0-2834 GCA_036746415.1 Phycisphaera sp.
GCCGGTGATGAGTCGCTTGGCATCGAGGATGCCTTCGCAGGTGATGCCGTCGTGCGCCTCGATGGACTCGCAGATGAGGCGGGCTTTTTTGGCGACGATGACTTTGCCGCAGGTCTTGAGTTCGCGCAGGGGGCCACGCACGCCGGTCTTGATCTCTTGATCGGCGATGAGCAGGGGTTTGTGGCACTTGGGGCACGGCACGCTCTGGGCGATGCCGGAGACCTCGAATCGGTGCCCGCAGTGGTAGCACTGGACCCGTCGTGGTGTCGATGCGCGGGCCATCGTGGCGTTGCCCTTTCAGGGCGTTGCGCGGAGGTGGGCGGGACGCATGCGCGGCGTTCGCCGACCCGCCCGGGCCGGCGCGCGTGACACAACCGGCCGGCGTCGCCGTGGTTCACGTGTGGGTGAACCAGTAGGCGTCCGAACACCGGCCGAGCGGCGGATGCGTGGGTTATTTCTTCTGCCCGCCGTCGCCTTGCTGGGGCGGCTGCTGGGGTTGCTGCGCGGGCCTGTTGCCGGTGGGGGTCGAGGAGCCGGTGCGTTTGGCATCGGGGCCGACGTTGCACATGCCGTAGAAGCTCGCTCCCTCGGCCATCACCATCTTGGCGGCGGTGATGTCGCCGCGGACCACGCCGTTGGCGTTCAGCCGGACCGTGTCGTTCATCGCCACGTTCCCCTCCACCGTGCCATCCACCTGTGCGGAGTTGGCCTCGACGTCCGCCTTGCACTGGGCGTTTTGGGCGACGAGCAGCTCGCCCTTGCCCGCGATCTTGCCGTCGAACCGGCCGATGATCTTGGCTGTCTTCTCGAACATCAGCTCGCCCTTGAAGTGCGAGTCCGCTCCCACCACTGTTGTTTCGCCACTCTCGGCCATGTCGGTCACTCCTGGGTGCCAGCCCCCGGCTGTCAATAGAAAGCCCGGCCACGTCGGCCGGGCGTTCTAACCAGTGTAAGGCCGACACGCCCCCGGAAGTGGGGTCGCTGGCGTTTGCGTGGCTGGTGAGCCGGACGCTGCCAGCGTCCGGACCGGAGGCCGTCGGCCGCCGGCTCTTGGGAGCCGTGGGTGGGCCGTTGCCCGGGGCGGGGCCGTCGTCATCGCCGTTGTCACCGTCGTCGTCGCCGTCGTTGCCGTCGTTGCCGTTGTTGTCATCGCTTCCGGGGTCGGGGTCTTCGTCGTCGTCTTGCGTGTCCAGGTCGCCATCATCGGGCATGCCCGCGTACAGGACTTCGCGCGGGCCGCCGGCGAGGGCCTCGAACCGCGACTGTTGCACGGCCTGTTCGAGGTCGTGGCCCGGCACGCGGGCCTCTTGACGCGTGAGGTCCAGCGCCAGCAGCGTGGTCGCCGCCTTGCGGGCCGACTCGACCGGGCACGCATCATCCAGCGCAAACCGTGCGAGCTTGTGTACGAGGTGCACCTTCAGACGCGACAGCGCCACCTGCGCCTGCAGGTCGCCCGCCAACCGCACCGCAGCAACCGCCTGCCGACGGTCCAGGTCGGTCATGAACTTCACCAGCCCCTTCACGTCCAGCTCGCCGCCCTGCGACCCGTCCATCAACGCGCCGGCCTGGCCCAGCACCGCCGACCACAGCTGCTCCTGCTCTTGCATCCGACACCCCCGGGTTTGGTTCCGTGTTGCCGAGTCGCGCACGCCCACCGCGGATCGATGCGCCCCTCACTACAACACGTCGCAAGGCCTGTTTTGTGCGCGCTGCACGGTCGTGATGGAACGATAACCCTTGTAAAACAAGCGAAAAAAATAATTACAACACGTCGTCCGACCGCCGCGCCGCGACCGATCCGTGCGCACAAAACCGGACACACAACGGTCCGCATCGCGCTAAGACTTCAATCGACCACCGCGCCGTCGTGCCTCCCTCGCCGCGACCCGACAGGTCGCGGTTTGTGCATCGTTCGAGCGCGGGCCTGCGCTGGTCATGCGAGTCGCACAGACCGCGTGCTGTCCGCACGCGGCGACCCAGAGGGATCGACACGAGCACACCACCCATCGAACGGGCTCACCTGCCCGACCGCAACGCCGCGCGCGCTTCGTCTAGGCCCGCGAGCCATTCGAGGTAGCGGTAGGGGGCCAGGTACCGTTCGTGCAGCGTGCGCAGGTGCGCGAGGTAACGCTCGTACAACGCGTGCTGCCAATGTTCGGTGCCCTGCTGGCAAAAGAACACACGGCAACCCAGCGGCCGCACCGCATGCGTGCTGCACGACTGGCCCACCTGAAACGGGCAACGCATGGCGTCTTCGTGCGAAGCGCCCTGATGCAAGATGCGCAGCGCGTGGCCGGCGGGTTCCGGCGACGGCGCTGGCGTTGGCGGTGTGCATGGTTGTTGGAGGAACCACGCGAGCTCAAGGGCGGTGACGTAGAGCCGGTGGCCGTAGGTTCCGAAGTGGCAGCACTTGCCCGATTGCCAGCACGTCGGCCCGCGCGCCGCAACGGCCCGGTCGAGGTCTTCGTACAACGCCCGCAGCGCGCCGTCGATCGCGGGCTGCTGCGCAAGGGTTGCCCAGCGCGCCCACGCGTCGGCGTCGGGGTCGTGGGTGCGGGTTGTCGTTTCAACTTGCATAAGTGAGCGACAGATGGACACGGATGGACGCGGATGGATCGGAGCCGGGCATTGAACAAGGGGGTTGTCGATGCAACGTCGTGGCTGACGTGCTTTGAGTGTTCAAACACGTGACTTTGATCTGTCATGCGCTTGGCGGGGCTTGGCTCCCTTGGCGTCTTGGCGATTCAAAAAATGCTTAGCGGAGCGCTCACAGGCCCTTGGGGTTGGTGCTGAGCAGGACGCGGATCTGGGAGACGGGGACGAAGTTGGTGCCC